>CAMPCG010000027.1 GCA_946644025.1 uncultured Prevotellaceae bacterium
ATAAATTAGTCGCTTGATGAATGAATATTCACTTGCGAAAGTTCAGTTAATTATATAAAAGTTGCAAAAGTGAGAAAAAGGCATTAATACTGCACTCGTAAGCACGAGAGGTTCTTGGATTAGTCGTCCGAATAAAACAATAACAGAACCCGTCGGCATCCAGACGAAGAAACGGAACATGATTTCAAGGAGGGTACTTCGTTTGACGATGTGATTGCTCGATACAACTTTGACCGAAGTCTTCGTCTTTTTGTATGTGCCTTTGCACCGTCAATCAGGCATATAAATGTCTGTGACGGTGCGTAAAGGCGGTTTTTGACATGTTGATACAATGGCGGGCTGGTGCGGGGGGGGCAGGGCCCTTACTTTATCTCCACATCGCGGACGCTGTAGTCGGCGCGGGCGGGGAAGAGGCCGGCGCGGAAGAAGATGAGCTGTCCGGGGTTGGGCAGCCAGCAGAAGTTGGCCAGCGCGCGGGGCACGCCCGTGGAGCGCGGGTCGATGCAGAGGGCATAGACGGTGCGGATGAAGGGGTAGTAGTTGTAGGCGATGTTGTACTGGTCGGGTGTGTAGCTGTTGGCCTTGGTGGCCTCTTCTGCGCGGCTGACGCGCATCACCTTGACGGTGCGGTTGTAGATGAGGTTGGTGGAGTCGCGCTGGTCGTCGAGCCAGATGCTGCCCACGACGCCGATGGCGTTCTCGTGGCTCTCTACGTAGTCTACCACCTCGGCGCTGGTGTTGGCGGCCTGCACGTTGCCGCCGTCGGTCTTGATGGCTCGGCCCTGCATGATGCTGTCGGCGCAGAAGCGCACGGTGGCCGAGCGGGGGTTGGAGAAGACCATCTTGATGTTGCCCAGCTTGGAGTCGGGGTAGAGGTCGGTCCAGCGGGTAGCCTCGCCGGCGAGGATGTCGCGGAACTGTTCGACGGTAATCATCGAGTCGGGGTTGGCCTTGTTGACGATGAGTGCCAGCCCGTCGTAGGCCAGGGCGATGCTGCGCGGGTTGTACTTCAGGGCCTTTAGCTGGCTCTCCTCGCTCTCGGTGAGGGCGCGTGTGGTGAAGACCAGGAGCACCTCCTGGTTCATGAGTTTCTCGATGGCCTCCTGCTCGCTGATGTAGAGCGGGTGGATGGAGTCGCGCTTGCTCTTCATGTGGAAGATGTCGAGCTCCTCGTCGATGACGGGTGAGAGGCTCTCGTCGGCCGCGAAGTAGCGGCACTGTTCCTGGTAGGCGGTGTCCTGCTCCTTGTTTCCGCCACACGAGGCGAGCAGCAGGAGCGTTGTGAGTGATAATAGGGTGATGGTGGTTTTCATTGTCGTTGGGTAAAGCCCCCCCTACGGCCCCCGAGGGGGCTTCTATTGTTTTGCGGTTCGGGGCGTTGTTGTACTCCTGGGGGGCAGAGAGGGGGGGCGGGTTGTTTTAAAGGGTGGGCTGGATGTAGTTCATTATCAGTTCTACGATTTCGTCTTCGGTCTTTCCGTCCATGCTGAACACCAGCTGGTAGTTGCGGGTGTCGTAGCGGCTGGTGCCGGTGTATCTGTTCACGTAGTTCTCGCGCATACGGTCCACGTCGTCGATGGTTTTCAGGGCTTCGTCGCGGCTGATGCCCTGCTTCTCCATGATGCGGCGTGCGCGGTGCTCCCTTGAGGCCTGGATGAAGACGTTCAGGTGGTTGGGATGGTTGCGGAAGACGTAGAAGGCTGTGCGCCCTGCCATGACGCACGACTCCGACGAGGCGATGCCTCGCAGTATTTCCTGTTCGGCCTTGTACATGTTGTCGGTGGTGAGCAGGTCGGGCTCTTCTACGACGCTCTGGTCGTAGTCGGTCGAGTTGCTCATGGCGTAGCCTATGCTGAAGGCCCGCTTGAAGTCGGCCCACCAGCTGTGGCTGCGTCCTTTGAGGCTCTCTATCTCGTCGACGGTGAGGCCGTACTTCTGCTGTAGGGCCTCTATGAGCGCCTTGTCGTAGAAGGGCACGCCCAGCTTCTGGGCCAGTTTCCTGCCGATGGTGCGGCCTCCTGAGCCCAGCTCGCGGTTGATGCAGATGATGAATTGTTCGTGAGTGTTCATCTTTACATATTTCTATAAAAAGAAGACGAATCTCACAAAGCCGCACGAAGATGGTTCGTGCTCATTCATGAAATTCGTCTTGTTGTGCAAAAAAGTAAGGGCTGGCACGCAGGCCTGCCCTTACATTTGGTTGTGAGTTTTACTGCAGACGGAAGGTCACAGGCACGGTGTACTTCACGCGCACGGGCTGTCCGTTCTGGCGTCCGGGAATCCACTTAGGCATGGACTTCAGCACGCGCACGGCCTCCTTGTCAAGCGAGGGGTCTACCGACTTGACAATCTTCACGTCGGTGATGCTTCCGTCGCGCTCAACGACGAACGTTGCCACGACGCGTCCCTGGATACCATTCTCTTCAGCCACGACGGGGTACTTGATGTTCTTGTTGAGCCACTCCATCAGGGCGGCGTCGCCACCCTTGAACGACGGCATCTGCTCTACGACGTCGAACACCTTTGTTTCCTCCACTGCGGGGGGCACCTCGTCCACCACCTTCTCGTTGACCTTGAGCACGTGCTCGGCCTCGTTAGAGCCCTGGTCGTAGTCGATGGCACCGATGGCCACGTCGCTCGTGGCGACTTCATCCTGCGTCTTGGTGACCTGCTCGGGGGCATCGTCCTCCATTTCGTAGGCAGTAAACTTCTCAGAGTTCATCACCGTCTCCTCGGCGACGAGCTGCTCGAGCTCCTCAACCTCGTAGACGATTTCTTCTTCTTCCTTCTCTTCCTCTACCTCTTCCTCTACGGCGTCGAGTGTCACCTCGGTCTCGTGCTCGGCAGCGGCGGCTGCGATGGCGTTCTGTGCCACGTTCACGATGAGGAACAGTGCCACGATGGCAATGAGTCCGAGTATGAGGGCTATGACGGCCAAGAGGTTTCGGTGGCTGGTATCACGGCGAATGGCGTAGGCACCGTAGGCCTCGTTCTTTCCTTCGAATACGAGGTCAATCCACTCTCTTTCTAATAGATCTATCTTTGACATAGTTCTTTTCGATGATTAATGGGTTATTCAATAGTGATGCCGTTACCTTCGAGAATGGCTATATCCTTGTCGTTGATCTGGTCAATCACGTACTTACCGATACAGCAAATCTGCATTTCGTCGAGAATCGTCACAAGATTGTCGTAGCTGGAGTTGTTGAGGGGCTTGATGTTCACGGCGAGCGTGGGCACCATGTCGGTCTCTGTGAACTCCTTCATGTCTTTGTCAATCTTGTTGTACTTAGCCTGGTCGAGCTGGTTGTTGCTGACCACGTCTACATGACCTTTCTTGATCATGATGAGTGCGCGGTTGTAGACCGAGTCGTTGGCTTCCTGCTGGCTTTTAGGCAGTGCGTTGAACCAGTTGTCGAGCTGTGCCTTTGCGTCCATGAGCACCTTGACGGGTGCGTGGCGGTGTGTGCGCAGCGCCTCGCGTATGCCCTCCTTGCCCCATGTTGCCTCTTTGAGGAACTCCGGTTTGCCGAAGTCTTCCTTCTTGTCGACAATGTAGTAGTAGAGCTTGTCGTTGTCGGCGAGGTAGATGGTGATGGTCTGCTCGGTCTTCGACTTGTCTTTGTCCTCGGCCGACAGGTTTTCATCCTTTGCAGGCATGGTGAGGTGCATGGCCTGAGGCTTTGCGAGCGACGTACACAGCATGAAGAAGGTGATGAGAAGCATCATCATATCCACCATGGGCGTAAAGTCCACGCGGACATTCATTTTTTTCTGCTTGCTTTCTTTTTTCTTTGCCATTGCTTAGTCCTCCAACTTTTTATACTGTGTAACGAGTTTGTAACGGCTCTCGTTGATGTCCTGCAGTTCTGCGATGACCATCTTTACCGAGCTGTAGGGAGTCTGCTTGTCGGCCTTGATGCAGATTTCGAGCTTGTTGGCAACGCCAGCCTTGTCTACGTCCTCAAGGTCGTTGTACCACTCCTTGTAGCCGTTCTTCATTGCTTTCACCCAGAGCTGGAACTCGCTCATCTTGTCTTCGCGCGACTGTATACTGTCAGTAGGTATTCCAGTCGTCTTGAGCAGTTTCACCTGCTCTTCGTGGCTGAGGTCCAGGAACTGAGGCAGATTCTTCACCGGCACGCCAATCTGCGTTTGGGCGAGGAATGTTTTCTTCTGGTCGGGTGTGAGCGATGCGTCGCGCTCTTTGAGCATCTGCTCGAGCGCTTTCTCCATCGTCACGACCTTGTCTGTGGCCACGAGCACTCTGCCTTCCGGGTCGATGGTGATATCGAGGGTGGCAGACGACGGGACCTTCGCCATGGTCTGCGATGCGGGGGTGACGACCTTCACTACCTCGTTCTTCACGAAGTTTGCACTCAGCATGAAGAACGTGAGCAGAAGCACCATCACGTCCGACATCGGGGTCATGTCGATCCAGACATCGTTTTTCTTAATTTTTATCTTACCCATAGTAGTAACGTTTAGTTTAAAGGGTTAGACAAAATTAAGCCTCGTCCGGGTGTGTGGTGTTGTAGGTCTGTGCGAGTGAATAACCAATCTCATCCAGTGCGAACGAAATCTTATCGATTCGGTTGGTGAAGAAGTTGTAGGAGACCACGGCGAGCCATGATGTACCGATACCGAATGCCGTGTTGATAAGGGCCTCGGAGATACCGGCCGACAGCTCGACGGAGTCACCGCCACCACCCTGTGCCAGGGCCTGGAACGACTTGATCATACCTACCACAGTACCGAGCAGACCAGTCAGTGTACCCAGTGTAACGATTGTTGCAATCATGGGCAGGTTCATGGTCAGTGTAGGCATCTCGACTGCGATGGCCTCTTCGTGAGCGGCCTGTATGCGGGCAATCTTCACTTCCTTCTTGATGCCCTGTGCGGCGTCGGCCTCTTTGTAAGCCATGACGGTAGCGCGGACGACGTTGGCCACGCTTCCGCCCTGCTCGTTGCAGTGCTGCAGAGCAGCGTCGAAGTTGAGGGCCTTGAGGTCGGCCTTGATCTTTGCGAGGAACTTGGCGAGTTTCTCCTTACCGATACACTTGCTCAGAGCGATGATGCGCTCTACGGTCATACAGATAACGGTGAGCAGCAGGGTGTGGATGACAGGCACGATGACACCACCCTTGTAGATGGTACCCCAGATGTTCAGAGGGCTTCCGTTGGGGTCGCCGCCCTCGAAGTTGCTGGACTGACCGAAGTTGAAGAAGAAGTTACAGAATGCAATGATGGCGCAGATAACGATCACCCAAATTGCATCTTTCAAACCGATGCTGCTCGTGCCCTTCTTTGCAGGAGCAGCTGCTTTCTGTGTGTTTGCCATAATTTGTTTTGTTTTTAAAAGTTTTAAGTTATTAATTAATAAAAAAGAAAATTTTCAACACGCAAAGATAGCAATTAATCGTCAAGTATTGCTGGCAATTAACTACATTTAACTTGTTTTTTCAGTTTATTTTAGTTTTGCGAGTGCCTCGGCTATTCGCTTGATGGCTTCGCGTATGTTGTCGTCGCTGGTGGCGTAGCTCATGCGGAAGCAGTCGGGGTCGCCGAAGGCGTCGCCTCCTACGGTAGCCACGTGTGCCTCTTCGAGCAGGTACATGGCCAGGTCGGTGCTGTTGTTGATGACGGTTCCGTTTGTTGCTGTATTACAGCAACAGACAGTACGGCCGTAGAACGAGCTGCACTTGGGGAAGAGGTAGAAGGCACCCTCGGGCACGTTCACCTCCAGCCCGGGCACCTGCCTTGTCAGTTCGACGATGAGGTCGCGGCGGCGCTGGAATGCCTGGCGCATCTCTTCCACGCAGTCCTGGCTCTGGGTGTAGGCCCACTCGGCGGCTTTCTGGCTTACGGAGCAGGGGCCGCTGGTGTATTGTCCCTGCAGCTTGTTGCATCCCTTGACGATCCATTCGGGCGCTGCGATGTAGCCTATGCGCCAGCCGGTCATGGCGTAGGCCTTCGAGACGCCGTTGACGACGATGGTGCGCTCCTTCATGCCGGGGAACTGGGCTATGGACTCGTGGCGGCCCACGTAGTTGATGTGCTCGTAGATTTCGTCGGCCAGCACGTAGAGGTCGTCATGTCTTAATATAATGTTCGCAAGCGCGCGCAGTTCCTCTTTATTATATACCGAGCCGGTGGGGTTGCTGGGCGAGCAGAGTATGAGCAGTCGCGTCTTGGGGGTGATGGCTTTCTCCAGCTGCTCGGGGGTCATCTTGAAGTTCTGCTCGAATCCGGCCTCGACGATGACGGGCTGTCCGCCGGCCAGGAGTGCCATCTGGGGGTATGATACCCAGTAGGGTGCGGGTATGATGACCTCGTCGCCGGGGTTGACAAGTGCCATGACGGTGTTGCAGACGCTCTGCTTGGCTCCGTTGCTGACCAGTATCTCGGCCGGCGAGTATTCCAGGCCGTTCTCTCGGCGCAGCTTGTCGCTGATGGCCTGGCGCAGGTCCAGGTATCCGGGCACGGGGGAGTAGCGCGAGTAGTTCTCGTCGACGGCACGCTTGGCAGCCTCCTTGATGTGGTCGGGGGTGTTGAAGTCGGGCTCGCCGACGCTCATGTTAATCACGTCTATGCCCCGGGCTTTCATCTCGGAGCTCTTCTGTGACATGGCCAGCGTGGCAGAGGGTGCCAGGCGCTGCAGCCTGAGGGATAATTGTGGCATGTTGTCTGTGCTTTTGTATTTAGAACGTGCAAAATTACACAATTATTTCGTCACGGCGAAATTTTTGACGCTTTTTTTCAGCCGCTCCTTGCATTTTTGCGTGGGAGCGGCGGGGGCGTGCGGAGCGGTGGGAAAGCACCGCCACGCTCTGAGCCGTCCTGACGCCGACCTTGAGCCGTCGGAAAGTTGCCGCTGAACGTATATTAAATAGGTAAAGGGTAGTTGCAATCTACAAACGTCGACGACGTTTGTACAAACGCCGCCGACGTTTGTACAAACGCTGACGGCGTTTATACAAACACCGACGGCGTTTGTAAAAATCTGCGTCGGCGTAAAAATTCCAAATATATTTGGCACTTTGGCCGAATATTCGTAACTTTGCACCCTGAAAATGGATAAATTCGGAAAAACCAACGCAGAGTTTGAGGCCGCGGTGGCTGAATGTCGTGCCATCTTCGAGAGCAAGCTTCACGACTATCGTGCCTCGTGGCGCATCCTTCGCCCGTCGTCGCTCACCGACCAGCTCTTCATCAAGGCCAAGCGCATACGCCAGCTGGAGCTGACCGGCGAGTCGCTCGTAGGCGAGGGCATCCGCCCCGAGTTCATGGCCCTGGTGAACTATGGCATCGTGGGGCTGATACAGCTGGAGAAGGGCTTTGCCGACACGGTCGACATCGAGGCCGCCGAGGCGCTCGCCCTCTATGACCGCTACGCCCGCGAGGCCCTGGAGCTGATGAAGCGCAAGAACCACGACTACGACGAGGCGTGGCGCGACATGCGCGTGAGCAGCTACACCGACCTGATACTCACCAAGATAGAGCGCATCAAGGAGATAGAGAACCTGGGCGGGAAGACGCTCGTCAGCGAGGGCGTCGACGCCAACCTCATGGACATCATCAACTACTCGGTCTTCGCGCTGATAAAACTAGTTTCCTAGAAAACCTAGAATATCTAGAAAGTCTAGAATATCTAGAAAGTCTAGAAAACCTAGAAAGTCTAGAAAATCTAGAAAAGAAAGAATGAAGAAACTCGCCGTCAACGTGTGCCGTCTGCTGCTTGCCGCAGTGTTCATCGTGTCGGGCTTTGTCAAGGCCGTCGACCCCATGGGCACTCAGTACAAGCTCGAGGACTATGCCGCCGTGCTCGGCCTGTCGGCGGTGCTGCCGTCGCTGGCCGCCGTGGTGCTGGCCGTGGCCCTTGCCGCCGTGGAGTTCTGCCTGGGCGTGTTCATGCTTTTCGCCATCAGGCGCCGGCTCACGTCGCGGCTCATGCTCCTCATGCTGTGCGTCATGACGCCGCTCACGCTATGGCTCGCCCTGGCCAACCCCATCACCGACTGCGGGTGCTTCGGCGACGCCATCATCCTCACCAACTGGCAGACGTTTGCCAAGAACGTCGTGCTGCTCGCGGCGGCCGTCGTCGTCGTGTGCTGGCCCGACTGCATGGTGCGCTTCATCAGCCGCTCCAACCAGTGGATAGTCATCAACTACACCGCGCTGTTCATCCTCGCCGTGGCCGGATGGAGCCTCTACTACCTGCCCCAGTTCGACTTCAGGCCCTACCACATAGGAGCCAACATACGCGAGGGAATGACCGTGCCCGAAGGCGCCGAGCAGCCACAGTTCGAGACCACCTTCATCCTCGAGAAGGACGGCCGACAGCAGGAGTTCACCCTCGACAACTACCCCGACTCTACCTGGACCTTCGTCGACTCGCGCACCGTGCAGACGCGGCAGGGCTACGTGCCACCCATCCACGACTTCGCCATCGTCAACGCCGACGGCGCCGACATCACCGACGACGTGCTCTCCGACCCGGGCTATACCATGCTACTCGTGGCTCCCTACCTGGAGGATGCCGACGACGCCGACCTCGACGTCATCAACGAGCTCTACGAATACACCCGCCAGCACGGCTATCACTTCTACTGCCTCACGTCGAGCACCGAGCGCGGCATAGAGCAGTGGCGCGAAAACACCGGGGCGGAGTACCCCTTCTGCTCCACCGACGCCACGACGCTGAAGACCATCGTGCGCAGCAACCCGGGGCTGCTGCTGCTCAAGGACGGGGTGGTCATAGGCAAGTGGAGCCACAACGACCTGCCCGTCATCGACGAGAGCAAGTGGCAGCTGCCACTCGACCAGCAGGACATAGGCCATATACCCTCCGGCTCGGCACCCGCCAAGGTCGCGGCCCTGGTGATGTGGTTCGTGCTGCCCCTGCTGCTGCTCACCATTGCCGACCGCCTCTGGGCATGGTCGCGCTGGCTCAGGAGAAAGCCGCGAAGCAACCCGCAACAACCCCAATAATCCCCCTCACCCACACCACCCACAAACACCCACACCACCCACAATAACCCACTAAAAAACAACAACAATGAGAAAGAAAATCGTAGCAGGAAACTGGAAGATGAACATGAATCTCCAGGATGGTATCGCTCTGGCAAAGGAGCTCAACGAGACACTGGCAGCCGACAAGCCCAACTGCGGCGTCGTCATCTGCACACCGTTCATTCACCTGGCCAGCATCGCCCAGTTCCTCGACCAGAAGGTCATCGGCCTCGGTGCCGAGAACTGCGCCGACAAGGAGAAGGGCGCCTTCACCGGCGAGGTGAGCGCTGAGATGGTGAAGAGCACCGGCGCACAGTACGTCATACTGGGCCACTCCGAGCGCCGCGAGTACTACCATGAGACTCCCGAAATCCTGAAGGAGAAGGTGCTGCTGGCCCAGAAGCAGGGACTCACCGTCATCTTCTGCATCGGCGAGAGCCTGGCCGAGCGCGAGGCCGGACGCCAGAACGAGGTCGTCAAGGCCGAGCTCGAGGGAAGCGTCTTCAACCTCGGCGAGGAGGACTTCCGCAAGATTATCATCGCCTACGAACCCATCTGGGCCATCGGCACCGGAAAGACCGCAACGGCCGAGCAGGCTGAGGAGATTCATGCCTACATTCGCAGCATCATCGCCGAGAAGTACGGACAGGCCGTGGCCGACGACACCTCAATACTCTATGGCGGCTCGTGCAAGGCCAGCAACGCTCCCGAGCTCTTCGCAAAGCCCGACATCGACGGCGGACTCATCGGAGGAGCATCGCTGAAGTGTGCCGACTTCAAGGGCATCATCGACGCCTGGAAGAAGTAGGAAGCGAGAGAAGTGAGAAATGAGAAGTGATTAGTGATAAGTGATAAGTGAAAAAGTGAAAAGATTATGAAAAGTAATATTTTTGAAGTGAAAGCGAGTGCATGGGTGATAACGTTTGCAATACTTATCACTTATCACTTATCACTTATCGCTTCCACTGCTCAGACCTTCACCCAGCAGGTGCAGAAGCACCACCGGGGCGAGGGCACGGTAACCATTCACCACGATGCCGACATCGACCGGCTGGTGAACGCCGCCACGGCCACCGCCAAACCAGTGGCAGCCACCGCCAAACCGGCGGCCACCGCCACCAAGCACGTGGCGGCAGTCAGCCGTCCGGCAGCTGCTGCACCAAAGTCGGCAGCCACCGCCTCAAGGCCCTTGGCCACGCCAAAGCCGGCAGTAAAAGCCGCCACGGCGAAGGCCACCGTCACTCCCAAACCCGAGAAACCCAAGGCCGAGAAGCCCAAGAAGCCGCAGGAAGACACCACCAGGCATAAGCCGCTGGCCGACACCACCAGGACAACGGCACGGCAGGACTCCATACCTGCTGCACCCGACACTACCACTATCCCCGCAGGACCACGCCACGGATATAAGACCACCGGCTACCGCGTACAGGCATTTGCCGGAGGAAACACCCGGCGCGACCGACAGAAAGCCGAGCGCACGGGAAACGCCATGCGCCAGCTCTTCCCCGGCGAGGATGTCTACGTGAGGTTCTACTCGCCGCGGTGGGTCTGCCGGGTGGGCAACTACCGTTCCTACGAGGAGGCTCACGAGAAGATGGTGGAAATACGCAAGATGGGCTATGAGTCAGCCACCATCGTCAAGGGCAAAATCGTGGTCTATACTAACCCCTAAAGACTAGAAAGACTAGAGAGTCTAGATAATCTAGAAAGACTAGAAAATCTAGAGAGTCTAGAAAGTCTAGAAAGACTAGAAAATCTAGAAAATCTAGAGAGTCTAGAAATTCAAGGAAATACTTCCTAAACCCCAAAACCTTAATGGAAACGCTCGACGAACTTTCCTCCCACTACCGCCGCATCATTGAACTGCTGGGCGAAGACCCCACGCGCGAGGGTCTGCTGAAGACGCCCATGCGAGTGGCAAAGGCCATGCAGGTGCTTACCCGCGGCTACGAGATGGACGCCCACAAGGTGCTCACCGACGCCCTCTTCCGCGAAGACTACAGCCAGATGGTCATTGTCAAGGACATCGACTTCTTCTCACTCTGTGAGCACCATATCATTCCCTTCTACGGAAAGGCCCACGTGGCCTACATACCCAATGGCTACATCACGGGCCTGTCAAAGATTGCCCGCGTGGTCGACATCTACAGCCACCGCCTGCAGGTGCAGGAGCGCATGACCCTCCAGATACGCCAGTGCATTGAGGAGACACTCCACCCCCTGGGCGTGATGGTCGTGGTCGAGGCCCGCCACATGTGTATGCAGATGCGGGGCATAGAGAAGCAGAACGCCATCACCACCACCAGTGAGTTCAGCGGCGCCTTCAACCAGGCCAAGACCCGCCAGGAGTTCATGAACCTCATCAACCGTCAGTGACAGCAAGGGAAACTCATAGCCAGACTTGTCAACCAGTGAAATCATAAACTATGAAAAGACTTTTAACCCTTACGTTCCTCCTCCTTGCCCTCGCCGTCTACGGCCAGAACAGGAGGCACGGCATTGTACTGCCCGGCAGCGGACACGTCAACACCGAGGTGCTCAACCGCAAGATTGACCTCACCCTCGACGTGGACAAGCTCAACCTCAACGAGGTGCGCGTGCTGCGCAATGCCTTTTATGCCCGCCAGGGCTATCCCTTCAAGGACGCTTACCTGCGCGGTGTGTTCTCGACCACGTCGTGGTACGACTCGCTGATGTACGTCTTCGATGCCGAGCCCTCCAACTTCGTCGAGGTGGAGGAGAAGGAGGGCGAGTCGTGGCGCGACCAGTACTATCGCGGCATCAGTCCCAAGGCCATCAAGACCACGCCGCAGGAGCAGGCCTTCATCAAGAAGCTGCAGGCCCGCGAGAAGGTGCTGCTCGCCCAGAACTTCGCCACCACCGGCAACGACAAGGTGAACATGGGCAACATCTACAACACCATGCAGCTGCCCGACGCCGACCAGCGCCTGCTCTCGCGCCTGGGCCAGAAAGGCTTCGCCATCGTGCCGGCACAGCACAACCAGCTGTTCCAGGTCTACGAGTCTAACGACTATGTCAACTTCCCCAACTTCATCACCACCGACCTCTTCGTACAGCTCTACCACCTCTACTTCGACTGCGCCCTGCGCGACATCGAGGAGCACCGCCTGGACTCCATCCTCACGCTGTTCTGCGCCCGTGGCACCGAGCTGACCAAGGCCCGCGTGGCCAAGGAGAGCGACAAGCAGCTGCGCGATGCCGCCGAGTGGCTCACGGCCTACTTTGACGTTGCCCGCGCCCTGCAAGACTCCACCGTGGTCGCCGAGGGCGAGACGCCCACCGTCAATGAAGGACGGCTTAACTTCACTGGAGCCTACGCCGCCGACGCCAAGGACGAGGTGCTCAAGGTGGTGGCCAGCGAGAACAACCTCTCGCCCTTCATGGGCCTCCTCAACGCGGAGTTCGCCTATAGCCTCTTCCGGCCCCGCGGCCACTACACCCGCAATGACGGCCTGAAGCGCTATTTCCGCACGATGATGTGGCTGCAGACCGTGCCCTTCGGCACCGACAAGCCCGAACAGCTCGTCCGCGCACTCCTGCTTTCCGACATCGTGGGCAGCGACAGCCGGCTCAGCAGCCTCTACCGCCAGATGACCGAGCCGCTGACCTTCCTCATGGGTCAGCCCGACAACGTCGACATCATGCAGGTATACCAGGCGCTGACCAAGACCGCCATGCCCATCGGCCAGCTCGTAGGCAATAAGAAGGCGATGGCCGATGTGCGCAAGCAGATAGAACTCGTTGCCGAGAAGCAGACCCGCATCAAGCCGAAATACCTGGCTACCTCGGTCTACAAGATTAACCTCATGCCCCAGCGCTACCAGCCCGACGGCGAGGTGCTGCAGGAGATGGTGGACTACGACAACAAACCGCCCCACCGCCTGAAGCCCAGCGGCCTGGACGTCTTCGCTGCCATGGGCGTGAGTGCCGCTGAGCGCATACTCATCCAGGAGCAGCACGAGGAGAGCCGGTGGAACGGATTCCTGCCCATGCTGGGACGAATGAAGGCCCTGATGGGCCAGACCGACTGGCAGAAGACCCTCTGCAACCAGTGGATGAAGACGCTGCAGGCCAACGCCGACAAAGACCAGCGCGCCCCCTACTTCATGCTCTCGCCCGAGTGGGACAAGAAGAACCTCAACGCCATGCTGGCCGGATGGGCCGAGCTGAAGCACGACGCCATCCTCTACGCCAAGCAGCCCATGGGGGCCGAGTGTGGCGGCGGCGGACCTCCCGACCCCGTCACGAAGGGCTATGTCGAGCCTAACGTCAGCTTCTGGCAGAAGGCCGTCGAGCTGCTCAACAACACCGAGCGCTTCTTTGTCAAGTACAACCTGATGTCGGAGAAGATTGCCGAGGCCACCACCAGCATCCGCGAGGAGGCCGAGATGCTGCTGCGCATCAGCCAGAAGGAGCTGGAAGGCCGCCGGCTGACCGACGAGGAGTACGACCAGGTGGCAAAGGTAGGCTCGAGCTTCGAGTACATCTCCCTCAACCTGGTGCGCGAGCCCGACCAGTTCCTCATGGGCTGGAGCGACGTGCAGGGCCCCGACCGCAGCGTGGCCCTCGTGGCCGACGTATACACCGCCAACTCCTTCAACAACGAGGACCATAAGTGCATCCTTTACGAGGCCGTGGGCCAGGCCGACGAAATCTACGTCGTCGTCGAAATCGAGGGTATGCTCTACATCACCCGCGGAGCCGTGCTCTCCTGGCGAGAGTTCGACCGTCCGCTGGACGACCAGCGCCTCACCGACGAGGAGTGGCAGGAATACCTCAAGACCCATCCGCGCTCGGGCGTTCCTGAGTGGATGGAGGAGATTATCGTGCCGCTGAACACCGCCCCCGAGCCTAATGAGGAGTTCTTCTATAGCTCTGGCTGTTAGTCTGCTGCTCGGTCTGCTGCCCCTTGGTGGCAGTCCGCGGCAGGCAGGACAGGCCGGCGGAGCGCCTGAGAGCGACACGCTCACCGTCACCTTTGCCGGTGACCTGCTCCTCGACCGCGGTGTGCGCCGAGTCATTGAGCATAGCAATAGAAATCAAGGCAGTCCCGACAGCCTGCGCTGTCTGGACTGCCTTTTCTCGTATTCCATAGATTCCCTGTTCCGTGCCTCGCGGGTGGTGGTGGCCAATCTGGAGTGCCCCGCTACGAAGATTAAGGCCCCGGTGTTCAAGCGCTTCATCTTCCGCGGCGAGCCGGAGTGGCTGCACGCCCTGCGCCACCACGGCATCACCCATCTCAACCTGGCCAACAACCACGCCATCGACCAGGGCCGCCGGGGGCTGACCGACACCCGCCGCAACATCCTTGCCGCGGGCATGGTTCCCGTCGGTGCGGGCAGCAACATGCAGGAGGCTGTGCAGCCCGTGCTACTGTGCCAGGGTGCCGGCCGCGCTGTCTGGCTGCTCTCGTCCGTCAGGCTCACGCTGGAGAACTTCGCCTACCTCGACGACCGTCCCTGCGTGAGCCAGGAGCCGATGGACTCTCTCGTCGAGCGGGTGCGCCGTCTGCGGGCGTCCGACCCCCGGGCGGTCATCGTCGTCTCGCTGCACTGGGGTGGCGAGCACACGCTGCGGCCCGTCCCGGCCCAGCGTCTTGAGGCCCACCGCCTGGTCGATGCCGGTGCCGACGCCCTCGTCTGCCATCACACCCACACGCAGCAGACCGTGGAGACCTACCGCGGGCGACCCATATACTATAGTATCGGGAATTTCATCTTCGACCAGCCGAAGCCCCTGAACAGCCGAGCTTGTCTGGTGCAGCTTAAAATAACTGGGGACAGTGTCGCTGCCGTCACCGTCCCCATTGTCATTCAGCGTTGTCGGCCTGAAATAGTCCGCTGACGCCTTCCCCCGCCCTTATCTCAGCGAGAACCCCACGTCGAGGACCCCTGTCAGCGGCGAGCGCTCCATGTCGTGGCGTATGCCGACACGTAGCGTGTCGCCGGCGACGAGTGTGGCCGGTGGCAGGGGGAAGAGGTACTGGTAGTGGTTGATGCCCTCGCCCGTCACCAGTCCGTCGTCGTCGGTCAGCCGGGCCTTGATGGTGTCCGTGCGTCTGAATCCCGACGGCCTTGCCTCCTGGCTGACGATGAGCGTGAGCTGCATGAAGGGGTATCGGCTGTTGGTGCGCAGCCCCACCTGCTCTGTGTAGGTGCCGCCGTGCTTCACCGGCTGCGGTGAGAAGTGCAGCGTGTCGGTGCGCTCCCATCCCTGCCGGTCGATGGTCTCGTAGTGGCTATATCGGTAGCCACCGCCGGAACACCCTGTGAGGGTGAGCGCGACGGTGGCTATGATGTGACAGATGTTAAGCGTTCTGCGGCTCTTCATCATTCTTCTTGGGTGCTGCTGGACGTTGTTTCTTCTTGGCTGCGTTGTTCTGGCGCGGCTTCTTCTCGCCCTCGGCCTGTGGCTTCTTCTCGCCCTCGGCCTGCGGCTTCTTCTCGCCCTCGGCCTGCGGCTTCTTCTCGCCCTCGGTCTGCGGTTTCTTCTCGCCTTCGGCCTGTGGCTTCTTCTCGCCTTCGGCCTGGGGCTTCTTCTTCTTTTTCTTCTTCTTGGCCTTGTCAAATCGGGTGATGCTGTCTCCTGCCAGCAGGTCTACGGGTCCTTGCTGCTGTTTTGGCTGGTCGTCGGGCTGCAGGTCGAGCGGCTTTTCTCCGCGGCGGTTCATCTCGATGATTTCCTTTGCGCGTTCTGCGGTGATGGTCTCGAGGTTTACTGCCGAGCGCTTGTCAGTGCTGTAGGTGACGAGCCCTGCCAGTATGTCGGCCTTGAAGTAGTAGTAGTCTGAGTCCTGCGTCTGGAGCACCGCCTCGCGGCTTGGCAGCTTGCGTCCTGCCTCGACGTAGCTGTCGGTCTCGTAGTTCAGGCAGCACTTCAGCTTGGCGCACATGCCGGCCAGCTTCTGCGGGTTGAGCGAGATGTCCTGGAATCTGGCTGCCGATGTGGAGACGCTTGAGAAGTTCTTCATCCACGTGGCGCAGCACAGCTCTCGGCCGCAGGGGCCGGTTCCTCCTATGCGTCCTGCCTCCTGTCGGGCGCCTATCTGCTTCATCTCTATGCGCACGTGGAAGGCGGCGGCCAGGTCCTTGATGAGCTGGCGGAAGTCGACGCGCTCGTCGGCGATGTAGTAGAAGATGGCCTTCTGTCCGTCTCCCTGATACTCCACGTCGCCAATCTTCATCTGCAGTCCCAGTCCGGCGGCAATCTCGCGGCTCTCAATCATCGTCTCGTGCTCGCGTGCCTTGGCCTCGCGGTATTTGTCCATGTCCACCTGGCGTGCCAGTCGGTAGATGCGCTTGATGTCGTCCTCGCTCTTCAGGTTGGCCTTCTTCACCTGCAACTGCACCAGCCGGCCCGTGAGCGTCACCACTCCGATGTCGTGTCCGGGGCTGGCCTCGACGGCCACGATGTCGCCCTTCTTCAGCGGCAGGTGGTTCACGTTGTGGTAGTATCCCTTGCGGGTGTTCTTGAACTGCACCTCGACCAGGTCTGATGCGCCTGCGAGCGAGTTGTGCTCTGTGAAGTCGTGGTTTCCCGGCACGTCGGCCAGCCAGTCGTAGGTGTTCAGCTGGCGGTCCTGTCGGCCAACGGCCTCATGGCAGAATCCGCGGTCGCAGCCTGTGCGTATCTCAAATGTGCGTTGTTTCTCTTCCATTGTGTCGTTTTGTGAAATTGCAAAATTACGAATCTTTTTTAACGCCAGCAAATTCCGACCAACTATTTAGTAAAAATTATCATTCTGGGGGGTGAAAAGGGCCGTAGGCACTTGACTTCCGAAAAAGTCAAAACCAAGGCAGTGTTTCTATAAACGCTGCCTTGGTTTGTATAAACGCTGTCAGCGTTTGTACAAACACTGACAGCGTTTCAAGAATGCAACCGTCCTTTCACCGTTTAATGTACGGGCAATGCCAACTTCCTGACGGCTCTTTCCCGTCATCCGGCTGGCTGGACGTAAGGTTTAGTTGCGGAAGACGAGTCCGTCGCCGAAGCTGTCTACGATGATGGGCTTGTCGTGCGACACCTCTCCGGCCAGCAGTCGGCGCGACAGCTCGTTGAGCAGGTGCTGCTGTATGGCGCGCTTCACGGGTCGGGCGCCGAAGTCGGGGTCGTAGCCTGCGTCGGCCAGCCAGCTGACGGCGTGTGGCGTCACCTCGAGGGTGAATCCCTGCGGTTCGAGCATCTTCTCCACGCGGTCGAGCTGCAGGCGCACCACCTGGGCTATCTCGTCCTTCGACAGCTGCGTGAAGGTGATAATCTCGTCGATACGGTTGAGGAACTCCGGGCGCATGGTCCTGCGCAGCTGTTCCATGGTGGCGTTCGAGGTCATGATGATGATGGTGTTCTTGAAGTCGGCGGTGCGTCCCTTGTTGTCGGTCA
>CAMPCG010000028.1 GCA_946644025.1 uncultured Prevotellaceae bacterium
GACCTGTCCCAGAAGGTGGTGTTACAGCAGGGCTTTGCCGGCGGCGGCGACGCGGTGGTGCAGTCCTTCGGCAGCAGCCACTTGTAGGAGCACTGCTGCTGCTCGCCCTTCGTCACGGCGCGGTCGCGGTAGCGCCAGCTCTCGTAGCTCAATGTGGCCCGTCTGCTATGCTGCGATACTATCGCAGCAAAGACGACTGGCTGGAACACGTCGGCCCACAGCCGCACCTCGACACCGCCACCACTCACGTAGACGGCACCGTCGTCGAGGCACAGCCGCTGACGGAAATCGTTTCCGAAGGGGTTGCCCTCCACGTGCAGCCGCCAGCGCCCGGCCTTCAGAAGGGTGTTGTTCTCGTCGAACCAGCCGCTCTGCTGCACGTAGAAGAGCAGGTCGCCACCTTCCACCCACACATTCATACCGATGTCGTGGCCCCCGCAGGGCATAGACCCGCTGCTGTTGCGGCTCGGCGATGTCCAGACCACGTCACGGGGAACGTAGTCGCCACTTGCGGGGCGGCCGGAAACAACGGCAGCGACACTCAGGAACAGGAAAAAGATAAACAACGACTTTGCTTTCATGGGTGTTGGGTGTTAGGGGTTAGGGGTTGGGGGCACGATTGGATAATGGCCTTGCTTTTGAGAAAAAAGAAAGCAGCAATACACCCTGCAAGCGGGTTATAGCGGTAACGCCAGCCCGACGCTATGCGGTGTATTGCTGCTTTCAGCTTAGGTGAGCGGATTTAGAAACCGCCAAGGACCTTGCGTCCGTCCTTGATGTAGAGGCCCTTGTGTGCAGGCTTGCCGATGACGGCCT
Source organism: uncultured Prevotellaceae bacterium (assembly GCA_946644025.1). Next base: position 817 of record CAMPCG010000028.1, read on the forward strand.
GTCCGCTAAGCGTGTAGTAGCCTGTGGCGCTGTTGCTGTCGGTCGTAGCGACGGCCTCGCTGATGCCTACCACATCGTCGCCCTTATCGCTGAGCAAGAAGAGCTGTCCGCCATAGAAGGGGTTGCAGGTACCGAAGTAGAGGCCCTCCGCAGTGCTGAGGAACGAGGGGCAGCCGTAGTTGTACTTGTCGTCGAAGCCGTTGCGGGTGATGACCTCGAAGGTCTGGCCGCCGTCGGCAGTGCGCAGCAGGTCGAAGCCCCACTCGTTGTTCCTGACGGCCTTGTTGATGTAGGCATACATCTCTATGCCCTTGCCGTCGATGCGATTGTAGATGTCGGCAACCGTTTCCTGCAGCTTTCCGGAGACGGTCATTACAATCTGCTGGGCCATGCTGGTGAGGAGCGTCCGCTTCTGCTCGTCGGTCATCTGGTTGAAGCTATCCATCATGACGCTTATCTGCTCCTTCAGCGAGCCGTCGCCAATCATGCCGAGCAGTCCGATGAGGCCCTCGTACTGTGCCTCACCTACGGTATGAGCCTTCTCGAGCAAGTCAACGAGCACAGCGGTGAGTGCAGCCACCTGAGCGGCGGCCTGCTGGCTGGCCTGCTGACCTGTCTGCTGCAGGTATGCAGCCACGAGGGTATTAATCTCCTCGGTAAGTCCCTTAATGTCAATGACAGTCTCGACCGACTCGTCGGTCTCGGTGGTCTCCGTGTACTTGGCAAGCAGAGCCTGCAGCTCCTCCAGCTTTGCGCGCAGCTCGTCGGCCTTCTCGTCGCCCTTGGCCATGGCCAACAGCTTGATGACGTTGGCAATATAGCCAATCTTCGACAGCCGCTCGGCGGTGCTCATGTTGAAGAAGCTGCCGTTGGTGAGCTGCGTGAGGTAGTTGTAGAAGATGCCGGCATCCATCGTGGCCACGTAGAGCTTGCCGTTGTGCTCGCCCATGCGCCAGACGTACTCGTTGGTCGTGCCCTCCATGAGCTTGGTGAAGGCGGTGAGCTCCTCAAACTTGCCAGTGGCGTCGTTCAGCTTCCACACCTTCTGAGGGTTGTGCAGCGAGTTGTACATGTAGTTCAGGTAGTCGCTGGCCTTGGTGCCGGTGCCCTTCAGCTGCTGCAGCATACCGACGAAGGCCTGGGCCTCGCCGCCGAAGGCGTGGTCGAAGTTGTAGGCGTAAAGCTCGCCATTAAACTCATAGACCGAGCCGATGAGGGAGCGCATGGTGCCGGGCTCGCCGCCCTCCACGTCGCTCAGGCCGGGGTTGTTGAGGCCGTTGTCGGGGCCGGCCACCTCTTCCCAGTGCCAGCCATACTCGTTGGCACTCTCACCGCCCTCGGCAGGACGGCCTTTGTAGATGACGAAGCCTGCCGTGCTGGGAGCAGTGGCATAGATGTAGCCGGCGTGAGAGGCCAGTTCCCAGAAGGGTGCGCCGGCCCAGCTGGCGTGGATGGGGTCGTAGGGAATTTTTCCGAAGTCCTTATAGTCGGCCACGCGCTCCCAGACGGTGTCGTCGTCGTTGCTCTTGCGCAGCACGGCCATCTTCACGAGCGGCGCGGCGTCGCCCTCGGCAATCTCCGTGCGGGAGTCGGCGCTGGCGAAGAAGAGGTGGCCGTCGTATTCGCAGTTGGCACGCATGGCGGTGGTGCCGGTGGTCTCGAACACCTTGGTGAAGTTGCCGTCCTTGTCGAGCTTCAGGATGTACTGCTTGACGGACGGGTCGGCTGAGTAGGAGCCGAAGTAGACATCTTCGCCGAAGGTGACGGCCATGCGCTGATAGACGCCCGGCTCGGCGGTGTAGGCCACGCGGAACTCGCCCGTCTTGCGGTTGTAGGCGATGATGTTGGCACCCTCGTTAGCATCGTTGCGCACGATGTCGCCATTGTCCACAGCGTCGATCATGCTCCAGAAGGTGTCCATCGACATGCCCGATGCAGCAGTAATCTGCGCGCCATAGATGTTGACCAGGGCACTGGCAATATTGCGTGCCGTGGCAATGTAAATCTCGTCGCCGCGCTCAGCCAGACGCCAGGTGTAGCTGTTCTCGCGGTCGCCGCCGGCAATGAGGCCGTCGGCCTCGCGCTCACCACGCTCAGGGTTGGACACCTTGGTCACGGTGTAGTCTGCATAATCCCACACTTTCTGAGCACTGCCCATGAGTGGCAGCAGTGTCAGAGCTGAAAGTAAAATCTTGTTCATAACATTTGGCTTTTAGATTAAGTTTATGAGAGCCCCATCGGCATAGCCGCAGGGGGCTTAGTAGACGGATTACTGTAACGGATAATTGTCGCGCAGCCATCTTCCCACAATCGTGAGGAATGCGGCGGCACCGCTTATATGCTCTGAAATGCCGAGGGTGAAGAAGTCGGCCTTCTGCATTTCCACCTGCTCTACGCCTTGTTCCCTGAGGAAGTCGTAGAGCAGCTGCGTGTTCTCCGAGGGTGATATGTCGTCGGCGTTATGGTGTAGCAGGAAGATGTTCTCGTCGCGCCGCGGTATCCAGCCCTTGCACAGGCTCTCGCTGGCCAGTGCTTCCATCACGGTGCGTGACACGTCGGAGTCGAGGTCAAGCAGTGGCGGAGCGATGAACTGCGCAACACTGCGGGTGCCCATCTTCTTGTCTATCGCCGTGCTGGAGTACTGCTTGCTCAGCCACCAGTCTTCCAGATGGTTGAGGGTAGCGCCCCGGAACATTTGCTCGCGGGCAATGCCCAGCTTGAAGTACTCGTTGTAGGCCATGAGGATACTGACCACAGCCGACGGCAGCTTGGCCTCGCCGGCAGCCAGGTACTGGCGGTAGGTCTCCTCCAGGTCGTAGGGGCCGCCTCCGGCCATAGTGCGCGTGAAGTGCAGGTCGGGATATTCCTCTGTGGCAATTTTCAGCACTCCGATGGCCGTCTGTCCGCCCTGAGAGTAGCCCACGTTCAGCAGGTCGTCGTCCCACGTGTAGCCCTGCTCGGCAAGCAGCTGGCGGGCAGCCGTCAGTGCGTCGATGGAAGCGCGGGCGTTGACGCTGGCTATGCAGTAGGCCTGCATGTGTTCCTCGGTCTGTCCAAAGCCATAGTAGTCGGCCGAGACGGTGATGAAGTTCCTGAGCGGGGCAGTCAGATAGAGGATGTTCTGCATGTCGAGCTTGCCTTTCGAGGGACACTCGTCGGCCCGGCAAACGGTGTAGTGGTTATAGAGGATGATGGCCTGTGCCTTTTTCTCCGGCCTCATGTCGCTTCTCATCGTGATGGTTCCGGAGAGCATGACATCCTCGCCGAAAGGCCCTTTCGACGGATAGACAAAGTTCAGGTTCCTCAGCAACGGGTACCCCGGGTAGCTGACAGTATCGGTGATATAGGGCTTTGGTCGGCTCTCGGGGTCATCGGACGAATTGCCGCCGTCGTCGTCCGTCTTGCCGGGGTCGTCGTCCGTTTTGCCGGGGTCTTCATCGTCTGTTTTCCCCGTGTCATCGGTCTTTGGCTGCACAACCGGCTCGACGAGCGGTTCATCGTCTGTCTTGGAGCATGACCCAAGTACAGCCGATGCCACCGCCAGCACGAGCACGGCCAGCCAAAGATGAATCTTTCTGATTGCTGTCATTACGGGAACCTTTGTCAATTATCAGTCTTTCAGGTACTCGCCCAACCACTGGCGCAGCTGCTGCTCGTAGATGTCGGCAGGAGTAGCGTTGGCATCGTAGTCGCTGATAAGCAGCTGTGCGCGCTTTATCGGGCCGATTGCACCGCTATGTTCGCCGTCCGTTGCCGGTTTCTCATTGAAATAGAGGACGAGGTCAATGAGCAGCTTGCTCAGGTCCACGCCCGAGTCTTCCGACATTTCCCAAAGCTCCTGCAGGGTAAGTCCGTTCTTTTCAAGCTGTTCGTTGAGCAGTGAAGCAATGGTAGCATAGTCGACAGTCGTTGTTCCGCCGCCCTCAGCCCCAGTCATCAGGGCCACCAGGCGTCCGATGATGGCTCGGCAGTCAATGCCCATAGCGTCGAGCTGACGCATGGCGGCCACAGGGTCGTAGTCCTTACTGACGGCGCTCTGGTAGAGCGGGTTCAGCTGTCCGTTGGTATACATCAGCGGCCATGCCTCGATGGCAGCCAGTGTCTGCAAGTAGTACACCAAGGTGGCTTCAAGGTGACCCATCTTACGCACTACGAAGTTGGTCTGCAGGCGGGTCTTTCCGGGGATGATGCTTGGCTCGAAGCCCTTGCTCTTGAAGAAGGGAATCATGGGTCGGGCACACTTGATGGGCACGTAGTCGTCGCCGCGCGAGTGGAAGAGGTAAATGCGCTGCGTGGGGTCGGGCGTCCAGTCGTCGTTGTTCATGTTGAAGCTGGCAAAGAGCTCCTGTATAGCCATGCTCTCGGGCGACTTCAGGTCACAGTAGGTGTCGGACAGAATCTCGTGGATTTTCTTCTCGCGTCCAATGCTGTCGCAGACGGGCCACGACGAATATCCCTTCGAGAGGATGAGCTCGTCGATACGGTCGCAGATGTAAGGCTGGAACACGTCGCTGTAAGGCATTCCCAGCTGCTGGGTCTCGTTGGTACACACCATGAGCAGCAGCGGCACGGCATTGTAGGCCGTGGAGTCAATCAGCACATACTGCCGGTAAGCCTCGCGCACGTCGGAGGGGCCGCCTCCGGAGAAGGTCTTGTCGAAGGAGATGCGGTCGGCATACTCCATGTCGCGCAGCTTCTGGGCAGCCAGTGCGTCGTAGCCACCGCTGGAATAGCCGATGTTGAAGCACAGTGGACCGTAGTCCAGGTTCATCTCGGAGAGCAGGTCGCGTGCGGCCAGCAGTCCGTCGAGCGATGCGTGGGCGTTGGCCAAGCCCTGCATAAAGGCCTGGGGGAAGCGCACGGTAGCGCCGAAGCCATAGAAGTCGCTCTCCACGATGATGTAGCGGGGATTGAACGGGTTGGCCAGCAACATGCTCTCCAGCTCGCCGTTGGTGATGGTGGGTGCCTCGTTGCGGTGGAACTTGGTGTAGTGGTTCACCATGAGTATGCCCTCGCTCTTGGTTTTGCCCTTCCATATCTCTTCGGGAATGAGCATGGTGCCGCTCATCGTGATGGGCTGGCCCGAGGGGTCGGTGCTGGGATAGACGTAGTTCACCTTCATAATGGGACGCTCGGCCTTGAGGTCGACGGGTATTCCGTCGGCATTGATGTTGAAGCGCAGGGTGTCGGCATAGACCTCGCTGACTGTCGGCTCGTCGCCGATGGTCAGTTCGATGAAGTCTGCTGAGAGTGCCGGCAGCTGCTCCCCGTCGTAGGCGGTGACTACGAGTGTGCCGTCGTCGTTGAAGTCGATGGCCGAGAGCTCAGAGCTGGTGAACACTTTGGTGGAGCCGTCGGAAAGGGTTACCTTGACGACTTTGGCCTCGGCGGCGAAGCAGGCCGCGAGGAGGAGAATCATTGAGAGTATAGTCTTCTTCATGGCCGTTTACTTTTTAATGGTTATCTTCGTGCCGTTCTTACCTTTCACGATGTATACGCCTCCATGCCGGGGCTCGCCCTGCAGGGCGCGGCCGTCGGTGGTGTACCAGCGCAGAGCCGACTGGTCTTGGTCAGCATTCATGGCTGCAACGCCGGTAATCTCGCTTTCGCGTATAATAACTGTCTCGCTCACCCCGAGGTCTTTGGTACCGTCGGCGTATTCGATATTTACCTGCTCACGGTCGAAGGTGATGCGTTTCACCTTCCGCCCATCAGCCGTCTGCTGGGCTGATGCACCCGTTGCAAGAATAAGCAACAGGGCAACAAATGAAAGAACTTTCGTTCGCATAATGTATAGAATAAAATTAGTAAATAGTAGGATAAATCAAACATCTTTAGGAAGAGAAGGGAAAAAGGGAGAAAGCCTCGATTTCCCAGTTTCAGAGTGCAAAGGTAAGCTTTTTTCTTCAAACAGCCACACGCATCGCCTTTTTTTGTTTATTTTGAAACAGTTTTTGCAGATTTTGAAAGCCGGAGCGCTAAATGTTACGAGGAATGAGGAATAGGCGCCGGCACTGCATGAAAATGAAATCACGGGTGGAGACGAATATTGCTATCCGTTCCACCCGTGAAAAATGGGTTTTGTCCTTTGCCTTACACTATCTGCTCCAGCTCGGCCACGTTCTTGGCGATGATGTCGTCGCTGAGGGCGTAGTTCTGTAGGTCGCCGTTCACGTACTGGTCATAGCTGGGCATGTCGATGAGTCCGTGGCCGGAGAGGTTGAAGAGTATGACCTTCTCCTCGCCCGTCACCTTGCACTTCTGTGCCTCGCGTATGGTGGCGGCGATGGCGTGGCAGCTCTCGGGTGCCGGGATGATGCCCTCGGTGCGGGCGAAGAGCATACCGGCGTCGAAACTCTCCAGCTGGGGAATGTCCACACCGTGCATGTAGCCGTCCTTGATGAGCTGCGAGACAATCATGCCGGCACCGTGGTAGCGCAGTCCGCCGGCGTGTATGTTGGCGGGCTTGAACTGGTGTCCGAGGGTGAACATGGGCAGCAAGGGCGTGTAGCCGGCCTCGTCGCCGAAGTCGTACTGGAACTTTCCGCGCGTCAGCTTCGGGCAGCTCTCGGGCTCGGCAGCGATGAACTCGGTGTTCTTACCCTCGAGAATCTTGTGGCGCATGAAGGGGAAGGCGATGCCGCCGAAGTTCGAGCCGCCTCCGAAGCAGGCAATGACCGTGTCGGGATATTCGCCCGCCATCTCCATCTGCTTCTCGGCCTCCAGTCCGATGATGGTCTGGTGGAGCGCCACGTGGTTGAGCACCGAGCCCAGCGTGTACTTACAGTTGGGCGTGGTCGTGGCCAGCTCTACGGCCTCGCTGATGGCCGTTCCCAGCGAACCGGGGTGGGTGGGGTCGACGGTGATGATGTCCTTGCCGGCGCGGGTCGACATCGAGGGCGAGCCGGTGACGGCAGCGCCGAAGGTGCGCATGGCTATCGAGCGGTAGGGCTTCTGCTGCATGGTAATCTTCACCTGATAGACGGCGCAGTCCAGGCCGTAGAGCTTGGCGGCATAGCTCAGGGCCATGCCCCACTGTCCGGCTCCCGTCTCGGTGGTCACGTTGGTCGTGCCCTCCTGCTTGGCGTAGTAGCACTGCGGCAGGGCGCTGTTTATCTTGTGCGAGCCCAGCGGGTTCGTCGACTCGTTCTTGAAGTAGATATGTGCGGGGGTGCCCAGTGCCTCTTCCAGGGCGTAGGCGCGGACGAGGGGCGTAGAACGGTAGTACTTATACTTGTCGAGCACCTCCTCGGGTATGTCAATCCAGCGGTGCTCGGTGTCCAGCTCCTGCACGCAGCACTCGCGGGGGAAGATGTGTGCCAGGTCGTCGACGCCCAGCGGCTGCTTCGTGGCCGGATGGAGGGGCGGCAGCGGCTTGTTGGGCATGTCGGCCTGGATGTTGTACCACTGTGTTGGAATCTCACTCTCCTGAAGGATGAATTTCTTTTGTTTCATACTTGTTGATTGTTTTTGTTTAGATTAATAATTTAGTTATTGCGTTGGCCAAATGACTGTACCCTCGGCTGACGCCTCGGGAATGGTGGCATAGGGTGTCTACTGCTGCATGTCGTGCAGGTGCTTGTAATAGCCGTCGCGCTGCAGCAGCTCGTCGTGCGTGCCCCTCTCCACGATGCGGCCTTCGTGGAGCACGCAAATCTCGTCGGCGTTCTTGATGGTCGACAGCCGGTGGGCGATGGCTATGGTGGTGCGGGTCTTCATCAGCCGTTCCAGTGCCTGCTGCACCAGCCGCTCGCTCTCGGTGTCGAGGGCCGAGGTGGCCTCGTCGAGGATGAGGATGGGCGGGTTCTTCAGGATGGCACGGGCAATGGAGACGCGCTGCCGCTGACCGCCGGAGAGGCGTCCGCCGCGGTCGCCGATGTTGGTGTCGAAGCCGTGCTCCGACTGCATGATGAAGTCGTAGGCATTGGCAATACGGGCAGCAGTGGCAATATCAGCCTCAGAAGCCCCATCCCCGGCCCCTCCCGCGGGGATGGGGCTTCCCTTAGTTGGGCTTCCGAAGGCGATGTTATTGCGGAACGTGTCGTTGAAGAGGATGGCCTCCTGGTTCACGTTGCCTATGAGGCTGCGCAGGTCGTGAACGCGCAGGTCCTTCACGTTTATGCCGTCTATGAGCACCTCGCCCTCCTGCACGTCGTAGTAGCGCGGTATAAGGTCAACGAGCGTAGACTTGCCGCTGCCACTCTGGCCCACCAGGGCGACGGTCTTGCCCTTGGGTATGACGAGGTTGATGTCCTTGAGCACCCACTGTTCACCGTATCGGAACGACACGTGGCGGAACTCTATCTGATGCTCGAAGGCGGAGAGGCGGCGGGGCTGCTCCGGGTCCTTGATGTTGTTCTCGGCCTTCAATATCTTGTCGATGCGCTCCATCGAGGCCAGGCCCTTGGGTATGCTGTAGCCGGCCTTGGAGAAGTCCTTCAGCGGGTTGATGATGGAGTAGAGCATCACCATGTAATAGATGAAGATGGGTCCCGAGAGGGTGTGGCTGTTGAGCACGAGCACGCCGCCGAACCACAGCACGATGACAATCATGATGGTGCCCAGGAATTCCGACATGGGGTGAGCCAGCACCTGGCGTGTGAGCACCCGCATGAGGTTCTGGCGGTAGGCCGTGTTCACCTGGTCGAAGCGGCGGTTCATCGTCTCCTCGGCACAGAAGGCCTTGATGATGCGCAGTCCGCCGAGCGTCTCCTCCACCTGGCTCATCGTGTCGCTCCACAGGCTCTGCGCCTTGATGGAGTCCTGCTTCAGCTTGCGGCCCACCCAGCCCATAAACCATCCCATGAGGGGCACGATGACGAGGGTGAAGAGCGTCAGCTGCCACGAGATGAAGAGCAGGGCGGCAAAGTAGCTGATGATGAGGATGGGGTTCTTGAACATCATCTCCAGACTGGCCATGATGGAGTGTTCCACCTCGTCCACGTCGCCGCTCATGCGGGCAATGATGTCGCCCTTGCGCTCCTCGCTGAAGAACCCCATGGGCAGCGACGTCACCTTGCGGTAGAGCTGGTTGCGCATGTCGCGCACCACACCCGTTCGGATGGGCAGTATGCTGACGGCGGCCAGGTAGTAGACACCGGTCTTGACAAAGGTGGTGGCGGCCAGGAACAGGCCGATGAGCAGCAGCGTCGTCGTCTGGCCCCAGCGGGCTATGAGGCCGTTCACGTAGTAGTTCATGTTGTTCATCAGCACCTCCTGCACGTTGCTCCAGTCCCAGGCCATGACGCTCGTGGCTGCTGCCGCGTCGCCTGTCTGGAAGAGAATCTGCAGGATGGGGATGAGGGCTGCGAAGGAGAAGATGTTGAGCACGGCCGACAAGATGTTGAACACGATAGAGAGCACCACGTACCGCTTATAGGGCGGCAGGAAACGCTGTAGTACTTTCAGGAATTCTTTCATTGTCGGCCTCGATTTTTCGCCACAAAGGTACTCACTCTTTCCCTAACGGCCAAGCATTTCACATTTTTTTGCCTACTATTTCCCCTCTGGCTTGGCTGTTTCGGGAAAACTTGCTAACTTTGCCGCAAAATATTTCTACTGACTATGAACACCATCCACACCGCCGCCCATCTTTCAGCCAGCCTGCGCCGCCTGGCTCTATCATTTATCATTTGTCATTTATCACTTAGCCCCGCAGGGGCGCAGGAGACCGAGCGGCTCTACCTCAGCGGCACGGGCTGCGACGACATGGTGGAGTGGGACTTCCGCTGCACCGGCGGCCGCCGCGCCGGCGAGCAGACCCGTATTGGCGTACCCTCGTGCTGGGAGCTACAGGGCTTCGGCACCTACCAGTACGGTATGCGCTTCTACGGCAAGGCCACGCCCGAGGGCATCGCCGACGAGCGCGGCTTTTACAAGACCGAGTTCACGCTGCCCCGGGAGTGGGCGGGCCGCCAGATAGAGCTGGTCTTCGAGGGTGTCTTCACCGATGCCAACGTCACCATCAACGGCCGCAAGGCCGGCGCGGGACTTTATCAGGGCGGCTTTACGCGGCATACCATCGACGTCTCCGACCGCGTATTCTTCGGGCCGGAGAAGAAGAACCGCCTGGAGGTGGAGGTCGCCAAGGAGAGCGCCAACACGCAGGTGAACCTGGCCGAGCGGCGCGCCGACTACTGGAACTTCGGCGGCATCTGGCGCCCCGTGTTCATCGTGGCCAAGCCTACGCACAACATTCGCCGCGTAGCCATCGACGCCCGTGCCGACGGCCGCTTCATGGCCGACGTGTTCCTCTCGCGGGCGCTGCCCGACTGTTCGGTAAGCGTCTGTATTACAGACGCAAACGGAACAAAGGTGGCCACCAGCCCTGCCGCCAACATAGCCAGCGACCACACCCGCCTCGACCTCAACGTGAAGAGCCCCAGACTGTGGAACGCCGAGCAGCCCAACCTCTACACCGCCGTCTTCACCCTCAGGGACCCGCAGGGCCGCACCATGCACACCGAGCGCCAGCGCTTCGGCTTCCGCACCATAGAATATCGTCACACCTACAACGGCGACAGCGACGACGGCGTCTTCATCAACGGCCACAAGGTCATCTTCAAGGGCGTGAACCGCCACTCCTTCCGCCCCGAGACGGGCCGCACGCTGTCGAAGGCGAAGAACATAGAGGACGTGATGCTCATCAAGTCGATGAACATGAACGCCGTACGCCTCTCCCACTACCCCGCCGACCCGGAGTTCCTCGATGCCTGCGACTCACTGGGCCTCTACGTGGAGTGCGAGCTGCCCGGATGGCACCAGGCCCACGCCACCATCACGGGCACGCTGATTGCCGAGGAGATGGTAACACGCGACGTCAACCACCCCAGCATCATCTTCTGGAGCAACGGCAACGAGGGGGGCTTCAACTACGACCTGGAGCCCGTGTTCCAGCGGCTCGACCCTCAGCAGCGCGTGGTGCTCTACCCCTGGGCCAACCGCAACGGCTTCGAGACACGCCACTACCGCTCGTGGGGCGAGACGGCCGACTACATGCGGTGCAAGGAAATATTCATGCCCACCGAGTTCCTGCACGGACTCTACGACGGCGGCCACGGGGCGGGACTGAGCGACTACTGGCGGCTGATGATGTCCAACCCCCGCTGCGCCGGCGGGTTCCTCTGGGACCTCATGGACCAAGCCGTACTCCGCACTGACTTGTCGGACTACGGTACATCGACTTCAGACCATAGACTTCAGATTTTGGATCCCATGGGCAACTTCGGCTCCGACGGCATCGTGGGACCCCACGGAGAGCGTGAAGGCTCCTACTATACTATTAAAGAGGTGTGGAGCCCCATCCAAATCGACGTCGGAGAGCAGCTCACCGTCAAGAACGCCTACGACTTCACCAACCTGAAGGACTGTAAGTTCGCCTATCAGTACCTCGACATGCCCGCCTACGGCGAGTCGGAGGAGAGGGTCGTGGGCAAGGGCATCCTGCCATCGCCCGACGTGGCACCGGGCCAGACGCTTCACGTAGAAATGCCGAAAGGCAGCGGAGAGGTGTTTCAGCTCACCGCCACCGACCCCCACGGACAGGAAGTGATGACGTGGAGACTGCCGTCTCACTCATCAGCCAACACCCATCAGCCAACACCCCTTACCACCCCTACCGCGCCCATCGTCGCCGAGACCGGCGACACGCTCACCGTAACGGCGGCTACAATCACCTACACGTTCTCGAAAAAAGACGGCCGCCTCAAGAGTGTCGCGCCGCACAAAGGACTAACAGCCGGCGGCAGCACCATTTCCCATTTACTCAGCGGTCCCCGATTCGTGGCCGCCAAGCGCGCCGACCGCTCGCAGGACGGCTTCTACAACCACGACGACAAGGAGGCTTTCCAGAAGAAGACACAGTACACCGAGTATGCCGACCAGGGAGCATTCAGCAGGTTCACCTTCAAGGACGGCGTCTTGACAGCCCAGTATCTTCACGGCAGTTTGGAGGAAGTGCAGTGGCGCTTCGGTAGCGACGGCAGCGTCAGTCTCACGGCGTCGAGCAACTTCAACGGCGTGGTCGACCTCATGGGCATCTGCTTCGACTACCCCGAAGACTTGGTGAAGTCGAAGCGCTGGGTGGGCCGCGGCCCCTACCGCGTGTGGCAGAACCGCATGGAGGGCCCGCAGCAGGGCTATTGGCAGACGGACTATAACGACCCCATACCCGGCGAGTCGTGGCTCTACCCGGAGTTCAAGGGCTACTTCGCCGGCGTCGAGTGGATGCAACTGCAGACCAGCAAGGGCAACATAGGCATCGTGCTCTCCCACTCGCTCCGTCAGCCCCTCTACGTGGGTGTCTACACCCCCCGCGACGGCCGCGACCACCTGCTCTACGACCTGCCACAGACGGGCCTCTCGCTACTCAGCATCATCCCTGCCGTGCGCAACAAGGTGAACACTACCGACCTGAACGGCCCCTCGGCACAGCCCCACTTCGTCAGCGGCAGACACGTCTACTCCGCCAAACTCTTCTTCGAGTAACACCATGACCGCCCGTAGGTTTTCTTCCTTTGGACAAAAATTATAATAATTATAATAACTTCTGTCCTTAATCAGACCATCGGTTTTCTGTTTCTTCCACCTGTAGGGAAGCTCGCTTGTCTTTTTCCGCCTTGACCGACTCCGTAGGGAATCTCGCTTGTCTAATTCCGCACATACGGATATCGGAATTTGACAAGCAATATTCCCTACACCCGACGGTAACGGCGGAATTGGAACACGGGCGGTGTGATGCCGGAATGTAAAGAAAAGCGACAGAGAAAAGCAGTCCTCAAAACGCAACCATTGAGACCCAAAACCTGCACGAAACGCCATGTTCGTGCAGGTTTTCTCGTTGCGCAAACCGCACAAAATGTGCAGAAATCTTGGAAATGCCCGCCGTTTTAACATCTTTTCGCACCTAAAAAGAGGAAAAGCCAGTTTTTTCCAAATACCCGGAAACGGCACCCACATTCACCTCCAAACCGTATAAAAATGCACATATAGACCAACCTTCAGCACATCAACGTATATCTATACGCACCATCTCCCCTATCCGTCCGCCGACTTTGAGCCGTCCAAACCCATACTTTGAGCCGTCCAAACCCAGACTTTGAGCCGTCCAAACCCGGACTTTGAGCCGTCCAAACCCCAAAAGGGGCCGTCATACCCCTTCCCGACGCCTACCCCTCCAAAACTCGGCTATTTCCAACCGACATCAACGCCGGTCGGAAAAATCCGCAAAATACCGCCTCTTCAGCCACCACTTTGTAAACATTTTTCATTCCACGACATTCCTTGGAACTGAACAGAATAACTGATGACCTTATGTTATTAAAGCTTAAATATAAGGCAGATTTTTGCATCGTTAAACTTCTTTTACTACCTTTGTAGGGTCAAAGTACTCTACTGAGTAACGGAGACAGGGCGTTTAGCAAGTTGCCTCTCGTTGGAATCTGGACAATTCACGGCTGAGGGTAATTAGCAAGAACGCCCACGCATATGATATATTATACCATTAAGGATTATTATATCATTGTGGCGTGGGCTTTTGCTTATTATTCAGCCAAGGCAGTCCAGAGCCACAATGAGGTAATAAGTTAAGAGTCTCCACGCCTTTTTATTATCAACCGCTGACTTCTGGGGATTGGTCAGCACAAACTAATTCGTGAATATGAAAAGGTGTTTATTTTTTTTAGTAGCAATGATAATATCTATCACTGCTGATGCTCAGTTTTTAATTTATGAAAGTGTTCCTTACCCTCAACAGTCATATTCAGTTCCAAACATTTCATTCTCTGACCCTGCCGAGGAAATAATGAGAATTGAAGCTGCTGAGGCAGCAGCAAGAGCAAGAGCTATGGAAATAGTGTCAAGTAACGTAATTACCGTTGACGGTTTAAATTATTTTAGCGAAACATATTTTCCTATAAAAGTAAAAAGAATAGTTAGGAGAAATGGTCAGTCGCAGGTTTTCTGTATGGGAATCAAAAAGAATGGGAAATGGATTTCATGTGAACAAGAAATAGCACCATTAGAATTAATGTACAAAAATGCCACAAAAGAAGATGATAAAAACACAATCTTGGAACTTATGGAATATGGTAACTATCTCCTTGTAATAAATACAGATACTGAAGTTTATCTTATTAAATAGTAATGGTTATGAAAAGGTGTTTGCTGTTTTGTTCATTATTTGTATTATTCATTGGTTGCTTAAGTAAGGGCGAAGCAGAAAGTCAAGCTTCTGATGCTTACGAACAGGGACTTAAAGAGGGACAAAAAAAGGGCTTTGAGGAAGGCCAAGCCGAAGGTTACAAAAAGGGATACGACGAAGGATATGATGAGGGGTATGATGAAACTCAACAACCTGTTATTCAAGAAGAGCATGGTTATCGTGAAAGTACCCATCCTGTTACCTGCCCTAACTGTGGAGGTGATGGTTTTATCAATGGAATTTCAAGTAAAGACCCTTGCCCAACTTGCAGTATGTCAGGGGTAATACAAGTAACTGAAAAAGAATACTATTAACATAGACGCTTTCCATAATCCTACCACACTTTTGGGAGCGTTGTATGGTAAATAAACTTATTATAGAACGAATTGTATTTTTAAAAGAGTGATTGAAACTTCAACAAGTCCTCCACTCAAAACAACAAACCGCTGACATCTGAGGATTGGTTGGCTACTTTACAAAACAATTATGAAAACAAAGAAATTATTGATTTTGCTATCATTACTTTTGTGTGCAATCTTTGTTTCGGCAAAGAAGAAGCCGGAAATATTTACAGTAATTCAAGGAGACCCATTAGTCATTTTACAGGAGAAGAAAACCGCAATTTTTGAAATTGATTATTCAAAAATGATGGTTACAAATGGGAAAGACCATGACTATGACCTTCCATTCCACGAATGGATGATTTCTCAAGATGAAGATGATGATGAATGGCTAAAGGATTGGAAAGAAAAGGATTCCACTGAGTGTAACAAGGCTTTTCGTGAATATTTCAACGAAGAAATAAAGAATGGAATAAAACTCACTAAATTAGGCAAAGATTATAAAGTAAGACTTCGTTTTAATGAAATTTATATAGGAGAACACACAAAAGCGGGGAAAGCTATTTTGAGTGTCATAATTGCAGGAGGCGCTGGATTAAACTCCCACAGAGAAAGCGCAATTGCTTCAGGAGAATTAGAAATACAAAATCTGAAAACGGGTGAAGTGGAATTGGTATTGGCTTTCGCAAATTTCAAAGGAGAAGAAAGCATTTCGCAAATAGGACGTATAAAAGGAATCTTTGAAAATCTAAGCGAAGAAATCAACGAATATCTGGAAGATTACCAAAAGCAACAAAAGAAGCTAAATAAGAAGAAAAAGTAAAAAAACAGACTCTATACAATTGTTCATTTACCGACGGCCAAAGAAAAGCACCCGTTTTCTTTGGCCGTTACAGTTTTTATTGCTAACTTTGCAAGCACAAAACGGATTATAGAACCACGAAAGGCTATGATGGAACGACGACGATACTATCCTGTAGGCATACAGACTTT
>CAMPCG010000029.1 GCA_946644025.1 uncultured Prevotellaceae bacterium
GCCCTCTGCTCCTGCCGCGACTACCGCATACCTACGCAGGTGGCTGCCATCGAGGCCCTGCAGCGCGTGGGAGGGGATTCGCAATCGGCTGACGAAAAGCAGACCATCGACGAGATGCTGCGCTGGCTCCTGCAGGAGAAGCGCACGCAGGCTTGGGACACGCCCCTGTCGACCATCGACGCCATCTATGCCTTCCTGAACGGATGTCCGCAGGTGCTCCAGCCACAGGCAGAGACCACCTTCGCCCTCGACGGCAAACCCCTGGAGACGCCGAAGGCCACCGCAGGACTGGGATATATCAAAATGCCGCTCAACGCCACCATTCCCTCAGCGTCAGCTGAGGGCCCCTCCGCCTCCGACTTGGCAATCGACAAGACCAGCAAGGGCACTTCCTGGGGCGCTGTCTACGCCCAGTTCATGCAGCACACCACGGAGATAGAGGGTCAGGCCAGCGGCATCACCGTTACGCGCGAAGTGATGAAGAAGGCCGACGACCAGATGACGGCTATTGATGGTTCATGCAAGGTCGGCGACCGCGTCATCGTACGCATCACCATCAACGCCGACCGCGACTACGACTTCGTCCAGGTCATCGACCGCAGGGCCGCCTGCCTGGAGCCGGTCAACCAGAAGAGCGGCTACCACTGGGGGCGCGGCAACTACTACGAGGGCTATTACTGCACGCCGCGCGACTGCACCACCAACTTCTACTACGACCGCCTGGCAAAGGGCAAGCACGTCATAGAGACGGAGTACTACATAGACCGTCCCGGACGCTACGAAACCGGTTCCTGCAACGTCAGCTGCGCCTATGCCCCCGAGTTCCGCGGCACGGCACCGGCTGCCACCATCAACGTGGTCCAGGAGAAGTAGGATAGATTAATAAACGGCGGGAAGCCATACGGTCATTTCGCTCTTGCCTCGGTTGCCCCAGGCGTAGTAGGGAATGAACCGTATGGTTTTCTTTTTCTTGTCTGCAATGGCTGGACGGTAGAGGCGCCCCTGCCAGTCGTCGTGACTACGGACGTAGGCCTCGGTCTCCAGGGCCATCATGCGTACACCGCCAATGACGGTCTCCACGGTGCGGAACGCTGCATTGACGGGCAGCGCGACGTCGTCGATGTCCGTGTCGGCGTCCAGGTCGCTGCTCTCCAGACAGTAAAGCAGCGGGCCACGCATCACGGCCACCTGTCCGCGGCTCTCCTCCACCAGCGGGTTGGCCTCGACTATACGAGTCTCCAAGGGCAGGGTGAGGCTGATGGCGTCGCCCTGTTTCCACTGGCGGGTAATGGCCGTGTAGCCGTGGTCGTGGGTGGTGGCCGTCGGCTGACCGTTGACGGTGAGCGTGGCCGAGGAGGCCCACTCGGGGCAGCGCAGGGCGATGGCGAAAGACTGCCCCCGTTTGGCTTTCAGACGTTCGATGGTCAGTGTGACTTGGCCGTCCCAGGGGTAGTCGGTCTGCTGCGAGAGGGCGATGTCGCCGATGCCGTCAAACTTCCCCTGCAGGCGGCTCTGGCCAAAGAGGTTGACGTAGAGGGCAGCGGGGCCCGGTGCTGACGCACCGGGAATAGTGGCAGCGGACGCGGGCGAGGTGCTTGCAGTGAGGGGAGCGTGGATGGAGTAGATGTAGTCCTGAGCCTCGCAGAGGGTGCGCAGCGTGTTGGGCGGACAGCAGAAGCAGGAGATGAGCTTCTGGCGCTCCTTGGGCCAGCGCAACTTGTAGGGCAGTTCGTCGGAGAGGCGCAGGGGGTTGGTGTAGAAATAGCTCTCCCCGTCGAGCGAGATGCCGGGCAGGATGCTGTTGTAGAGGCAGTTCTCTACGAGGTCCATGTACTTGGCGTCGGCCGTGGCCAGGAGCAGACGCCAGTTGAAGAGCATGTTGCCGATATTGGCGCAGGTCTCGTTGTGGGCGGTGGAGTGGGGGAGCTGGTAGGGCCGGCCGTAGCTCTGGTGGACCTTCTGTATGCTGTCGGGCTTGTAGTTCGTGCCGTCGGGCGAGGTGCCGTCATAGAGGGCTCCGCAGGCCCCGTTGATGTACATCTTACGTGTGGTGATGTCGTGCCAGATGCTCGTCAGGTTCTTCATCAGCTGCTGCTCTCCGCTCTCCAGGTAGAGGTCGGCCACACCGGCATAGAGGTAGTTGGCGCGAACGGCGTGGCCCATGGCCTGGTACTGCCGGCGGAAGGGGATGCGGTCCTGGTTGTCGTCGGTGCCGTTCTCCACCATGCCGCGTATGTCGATGAACTTTTCGAGCAGGTCGAGGTATTTACGGTTGCCCGTCTCGCGGTACAGTTCGGCCACGCCCATGTAGTGGGATGGGCAGATGGCGTTGCCGGCCAGCTCTTCGGGAGCCCGCTGGCAGAAGTCGTAGAGGAAATCGGCGGCACGAACGCCACAGCGGAAGAGCGTCTCCTTGCCGATGGCCCGCTTGTGGACGATGCCGGCCATGATGAGGTGGCCCAGGTTGTAGGTCTCGAAGTTCAGACGGTTCTCGAAGGCTTTGTCGTCTTTCTTGCCAATGGTGGTGCCAGCCTCCTCCTGTTCTGACTGTTGCTGTGGTACAGCAACAGACGGGACAGCGTGGCGCTCCTTGATGATGACGGGGGTGTGGATATATCCGTCCTCTCGCTGCGCTTTCTCCACGAGGCCGATGAAGCGGTCCATGATGGCATCAAGCTCAGGGTCGTGGGTGATGGCGTAGACCGAGGCGACGGCCTCCAGCCACTTGTACATGTCGCCGTCGTGGAAGGGAGGCCCGTGGTGCTCGCCCTGCTGCTCGCCGGCGGCGATGAGAAAGTTGTTGAAGCCCTTGCCCTCCTTCGACTGCCACGTCTGCCACATGCTCTGCACGCTCGTGTGGCTGAACACGCCGAAGCGGTCGCCCCAGAAGCCGCCCGTCCACTGTACCGAGCCGAGGGGCACGGAGGTCATCTTGGCGTTGGCGCTATGGTTTGTACTGGTGATGCCTCCCTGGGCACATACGCCGAGGCTGAACCCCAGGCAACAGGACAGGATTAAGTGATGAGTGAGAAGGGATAATAGTCTTGTGTACATAATAGGTGTTGGGTGTTATAAAAGTCTTAGCTGTTTTCCACGATGTTCAGCATCTTGATAGTAGCCTTGATGGCGGCCTCCGTCTGGTCGGCATCGAGACCTCTCGTACGCAGCAGCCTTCCGCCCTCCGTCTGCCAGGTGATGACCGTCTGAACAAGTGCGTCGGTGCGTCCTCCGGGCGGGATGGTCACGGCGTAGTTCTCCAGCAGGGGGAAGGTGCGGTTGAGGTTCTCCTTGTAGATTTTCCGTAGCGCCTTGACGAAGGCGTCATACTGTCCGTCGCCCGAGGAGTTGTTCTCATATTGCTGGCCGTTGATTTCTACCTTCACGTTTGCCAGCGGCTTGAGGCCGTAGGCGAGCGACACTTGGTAACTGACGAGTTTCACTTTGTCCTCTGTCACGTCGTGCTTCAGCACGTCGCTGACGATAAAGGGCAGGTCTTCCTGTGTGACCACCTCCTTGCGGTCGCCCAGTTCGGTGACACGGCGCGTGACGCGCTGCATCTGCTCCGGCGTGAGGTCGAGCCCTAACTCCTGCAGGTTGCGCATGATGTTGGCCCGTCCGCTGGTCTTTCCCATGGCGTAGGCACGATGGCGGCCGAAACGCTCGGGCAGCAGCGCGTTGTGATAGAGTCCGCCCTTCTGGTCGCCGTCGGCATGTACGCCGGCCACCTGCGTAAAGACATTATCGCCGATGATGGGCTGGTTGGGTGCAATGGCGATGCCGCTGTAGCTTTCCACCATGCGACTGATGTCGTTCAGCTTCTCCTCGTTGATACTCGTCAGCGCGTTGAACTGGTCCTTGAGGATGACCTGTACGCTCGACAGCGGGGCATTTCCGCATCGCTCGCCCAGACCGTTGACAGTGACGTGGAGTCCGCGGGCACCGCTCAGTGCTGCCGCCAGTGAGTTGGACACCGCCAGGTCGTAGTCGTTGTGGGCATGGAAGTCGAAATGCACGCCGGGATAGCGCTTCACCATCTTGCGGAAATACTCCACCACCTGCAGGGGGTTCATGATGCCCCGCGTGTCGGGGAGCATGAAGCGCTTGATAGACCTTGTGGTGAGGCTATCCATCAGCTGGTAGACATACTCTGGCGAGTCCTTCATGCCGCCGGACCAGTCTTCGAGATAGATGTTCACGCCGATGCCTTTCAGGGTCGCATAGTCTACGACGGCCTTGATGTCGGCGATGTGCTCCTCGGGTGACTTGTGTAGCTGCTGTGTGCAGTGGCGCAGGGAGCCCTTGGCCAGGAGGTTGAGCGTCTTGGCTCCACACTCGTCGAGCCAGTCTACAGAGGTGTGACCGTCGACGAAGCCCAGCACCTCGACGCTCTCCAGCCTACCTATCTGCTGGGCGTAGCGGCAAATCATCTTCACCGCCTCTTTCTCGCCGTCGCTGACACGCGCCGAGCCCACCTCAATGCGGTCTACGTTGAGGTCGTGGAGCAGCGTGCGGGCTATCATCAGCTTTTCGTGAGGGAGGAAGCTCACGCCGCTCGTCTGCTCGCCGTCGCGCAGCGTGGAGTCCATAATCTCGATAAATCTTTGTTCAGACATGATGTGATTGGGGTTAAGTTTTTGTGTGGGGGCTGCGATGGAATCGCAGCGGAAGAGACGTTACTGGATATGAGGTTTTAAAGGTCGGGGACCTTGAAGCGGCCCGCGACGAAGTCGTCTTTTGCAATACGGAAGAAGGACCCGTGGCTCCTTACAAAGTCCATCAGCTTGGAGAATGTGAGGTTGGCCTTGAGCAGCTCGGCGTTTCCGAACATGACGAGGTGCTCCTCGGCCCGTGTCATGGCCACGTTCAGCTTCCGGTCGACGATGGTCCCGTCGGTCTCGTCCTCAAAGGCATTGTTGGTGAGGAAGTTCAGCTGGTAATGCTTCTGGACGGTGAACCCATAGAGGATATACTTGCGCTGCGACCCCTGGTAGCGCTCTACGGTGTCGATGGTGATGTCGTGGAGGGTCGAGGCTTGTGTTTTGGGGCCCGAGATTTTGTCGATGGCCTTGCGGACGGTGGCAATCTGGTTCCTGTAAGGGACGATTATCCCCACGGTCTTATCCACGTCGAACCGGTCCGGGCCCTCCAGTTCGTAAATCTTCAAGACTGTAGCAGCTATCATCTCGGCTTCAGTCTGATTCACCTTGTCCGACACGGAGTCTTTGGGCTGCTCTGTGGCCACAAATGCTATCCTGCGTGTCCGTAGCAGGTCGGCGATGCCGTTACTGCCCTCTCCTTTGTCTGGCAGGGTGACATTCTGGTGTGGCAGCGGCACCACTTCCAGCCTGTTGCAGTAGAAGGCGAGATTGGGGAAGGCAGCAATGTCGGGGTGCATACGCCCTTGCTTGCGGAGCATGTAGGTGACGTTGTCGTCGCGGCCATATCTCTTGAGAAGACGCTCGAAGAGCGACAGGCGGCAGTCGGAAAGGTGTATTCCGTTCAGAAGTTCGTCCTGCACCCTGCTGACCTCCTCGGTCTGCTGTACGACGGCGGGCAACTGCTTGTGGTCGCCTATGAGCACCAGTTTCCTGATGGCCGCCACTCCGTCCTTGTGAGCACTGAGCAGTCCTATGAGGTGCGGCTCCAGTATCTGTGAAGCCTCGTCAATGACGGCAAGCGTGAACTGCTTCAGCTGGAACAGGGCAATGTTTCCGTTCAGCGCCGTCGTGGTGCCTACGAATACTTTTGTCTGTAGCAGGGAGTCTTTGAGCGCTGCCAGGTTCTCGCTTTGTTCCACTCTGTTGTTGAGCAGATGGGCCCTGTAGGCTTCGGGGCAGCTGTATGTAGACCCTATCCTGACGTAGTCAATATTCTCTTCGCTCAGCTTGCTGCAAATCTCGTCTACTGCCCTGTTGGTGTATGACAGGATCAGTATGCTGGCATCGGGTTCCAGCAGCTCTTCCTTGACCGTGTTCAACATACCGAAGGAGGTCTTTCCCGTTCCCGGAGGACCGATGATGAGAAACAGGTCTCTGGCCCTCTTCACCCTCAGTGCCAATTCGTCGAAGGGGCCATAGCTGCCCTTGAGCGCCACGTCAGGGTCGGTCTGCGGCTCTCTTTGCAGCAACAACAGGTCGCGTCTTTCTTTGGGCGCGTTGAGGAAAGCCTGCATCCCCTTGTAGAGCGAACTGTAGGATGACTCCATGAAGTCGTGCTCGATGGCCCAGGGACTGTCCTGGTGGGCAACGAAGACGCGGTTGTCTGTCTGTGCGGCCTTCAGCGCGAGGCGGATGGTGTCGGTCCCAATGTACTGAATTGTACAGCGGTGTACCATTGTCTTGCGGGCATCGGGTTCCTTCCCTGCGGTGTAGGGATAGAGGATGACGATGTCGCCGATACGGAAATTGGACATGTCGTTGTCCTCGTTCTCTGAGAATCCCAGCTCTACGTCACTCACCCGTCCCGTCGTCTCGCTGCGGGGCGAAAGGAGGGTCAGGCCGTCGTAGATGTTTCCAGCCTGAAGCTTCTCTTCCAGAGAGTCGTGCCATGTTGCTGCAAAGCCTGAGCTCTCCTTGGTCTTGTTGCCCAGTTTGGACATGACGTGCTCGTTGGCGATGAACGTCAGGAAGCGGAAATAGTAGGCCCGCTCCAGTTCCGTGGCGCGGTGTATGGGGTCGAGCACCTCGGCTATCTGCGGGCGCACCCAGTTGTCCCAGAAGTTGCCCTTCAGATGCTTGGTGTTGAGCTGTTCGGGTGTGAGGCCCTCAAGTATCCTGTAGCCGCCAGGACGGGTGTAGCTCATTTCTGCCCGTGCCAGTTCGTTTCTCAGTTTGACGGCCTTGAATATAAGTTTCGGCGCAAAGCCAAGTCCAAGCAGACTGTTGGTGTATTTGGAATAGAGTAGGAACGAGTAGAGCCTGCTGCCGTTGCGCTCGTAGGCCTCTCGGTAGTTATACCTGATAAGTGCCATGTAGAGAAGCATCTGTACGTAGTGCTCCTCAGTCTGTCGGGGTGTCATGAAGTTGTCGTAGGGGAATGCTCCCTTGCCCGACTTCTGCTCCATGAGAACCTTGTAGTCCATCTGGAGGTAGTCCATACGCCCTTGAAGACCAAGCATTTCGGAGAAGAACGAGGGTTCCACGATGCCGTTCCTGTAGTTGAACTGTCCCACTTTCTGCGGCAAGGAGTGGTGGATGGCTTGGGCAATGTTCTGCTTCTGACGTTGAGCGTCCTGGTGGAACTGCTTGCCCACACCAGCCGTGAGCAGGCTGACGGCATGGTCTCTGAAGAAATTCTTCACGCTCTGAGCGTATGGGTAGGTGTCGGGCAACTGATGGATGGACTCGTCGAGCAACTGGCCTGCCAGGTTACCCAGGACGATGGCCTCGGTGGTTCTCTGGGGCTCCAGCTTTTTAATCAGGTCTACGAGCGGAGAGTCGGAATAGCTGGTGAAACAGCGGGCCACGGTCGAGATGTTGATAAGATAGTCGGGCTCGAATATTATCAGCTCCGGGTAGATGATGCCATTGTCCTCCCTGGGTCGTACAAGATTCAGCTGGGCGTCTTCGTAGAACAGGTCCTTCAAGTAGCTCCAGTCATAGTCATAATTCTTGTTGTCCCTGGCGTAGCATACCTTCGTCAGTCCTCCGTCTTCAGACTCTTCGGTCCTGACGTAGACATAGTCGTCGTCCCAGCTCTCCACGATGCCTCTCAAGCAGTCGCCCACCAGCACGGGGACGTAGGTGGGGACTTTCTCTGTAGGGAAAAGGCCGATGAGCCGTGAGGGAATGTCCGTCTGACAGACGAAGGCAACGAACTGGCAAAGGTTCTTGACGTCAAAGAGACAGAATTTCTCCAAGTCACTGTCACTCATCTCGTGCTGCTTCCTCAGCCTTACACGGGTGTCGTTGGTCGTCTTTACCAGCCTTTTCGCTGCTCCATACTCCTTGAGCAGATAGTCGGTCTTGGCAAAGTCGCCGCTGAAGATGATGCGCGTGCCGGTGGTCTTCTGGTTCAGGAACCGCTTGAACACCTGGCTCAACACGCTATAGACCCTGCGATAATGAGGCCTCAGGGCGACGGCGGCTTCTATGTCGTCAAAGAAATTCGTGGCTGCCTCCGGTTTGTAGCTTTCACTCATCATGTCTCTTTCTCTTCATTCTTCAGTTCTCCCTCCCTTACCTCTGTAAAGCTCTGAGCCGTCCAAGCCCTGAGCTTGAGTCGTTCACTCTCTTTAGGTAAGTTGAATAAAAAGAAAGGCATCCGACACTCATAGTCAACCGGGTGGTAGTGCGACATGCAGCATGAGCGATGCATACGGATAATGACGTGCTGAGCCTGCGCCGTGAATGTTCCCGAATTGGAACAGATTGCTGCCGGCTCCGGACAGCGGCCATAATTGGTTTCCAGTTCGCCCTGTGAGTGCGGGTGCCTGTTTGTCACTCTGTCAGTTCCGTCTGGAAGTTCAGCGACTGTATCTCGATGTCGAGCTTGCGTAGCTGTGCCGAGCAGTCGTCAATCTGCTTTCCGAGAGCCTTCACGTCGATGACCGTCACCATCTTTATCTCCGACCGGGAATAGCGGTCTTGAGCCGACGAGGCCGTGTCGAAGGCGCTGCGCATGGTGCTGATTCTCAAGGTCAGCACGTCTTTCTGAGCCATCAGCTCTGTCAGCGTCCTGCCGTCAATGCTGCGCGTTTTCATGTTCGTGGCGTTGATGCGCCAGATGAGCGACTCAAGCTGCACGAGGCAGGAGTCGAGCTCCTTCATCAACTCTGCGGGATGCTCAGACGGTTCGTCGCCTTCCTGAACCTTCACATTGTTCTGAATGCGCTGCCCTAATTGCTGTATGCGCTTCTGCAAGTCTTTTCGGATGCTTAATGCTTCTGCAAGTTTCATATTCCTAAGCGGTTTAGTTACTGTTATTGTCTACTTGATGCTCTTCCAAAAAATTCGGTTGACAATCGGTTGACAGTTCCTCTCTTTGCTACTGTCTTGTTCTTTACCGATTGTCAACCGAAGTTAGTGCGCCTGACAGGACTCGAACCTGCACTTCGGGAGAAACTAGATCCTAAGTCTAGCGCGTCTACCAATTCCGCCACAGGCGCTTGAGTTTATTGAAATAAGAAAGAGCGGTGCAAGTTGCATCGCTCTTTAGTTTGTGTCGACACTTGGATTCGGACCAAGGACCCCCACCATGTCAAGGTGATACTCTAACCAACTGAGCTATGCCGACGATTCTTTTATGTCTTTGTTTTGATTTCGGGTGCAAAAGTACTGCTTTTTTCCGATACCACCAAATAATTAACGACTTTTATGACTTTATTCCCGCATTTATTGCTACCTTTGCGCCCGAAAACGATGAAAACAGCAATGAAAAGACTATTATTTGTATTGTTTAGTGCCTTCCTGGCCCTTCTGCCGGTACTGGCACAGACCGACAGCGTTACTGCCGACAGCATGATGTCGGACAGCCTTGTCCCCGCCGTCGACATCAGTCAGGTGGTGAGCGACGACGAGATGGAGGCCCTCGAGGAGATGGCAGCTGCCGAACCGGGACTGCACCAGAAGCTGAAGACAAAGTTCGTGGAGGGCTCCGTGGGTTTCATGTCCCTTGTGGCCATCGCGTTGGTGTTGGGCCTCGCCTTCTGCATTGAGCGCATTATCTACCTCACGCTTTCGGAGATTAAGACGCGCCGACTGCTGGAGGACATTGACCGTAGTATGGAGAAGAGCGACGTGGAGGGTGCCAAGACATTGTGCCGCAACACACGCGGCCCTGTGGCGTCGGTGTGCTATCAGGGACTGATGCACGCTGCCGACGACATGGAGACCGTGGAGCGCAGCATCGTGAGCTACGGCAGTCTGCAGGCGGCACGCCTGGAGCGTGGCTGCTCGTGGATCAGGCTCTTCATAGCCATTGCCCCTTCGCTGGGATTCCTCGGAACGGTCATCGGCATGGTCATGGCCTTCGACCAGATACAGGAGGCCGGCGACATATCGCCTCGCATCGTGGCCGAGGGCATGAAGGTGGCGCTCATCACCACCATCTTCGGAATCATCGTGGCACTCATCCTCCAGGTGTTCTACAACTTCATCATCGCCAAGATTGACCACCTTACAGAGCAGATGGAGGAGGCAGCCATCACCCTGATGGACATTCTGGCCAAAAACAAGAAATAGCCATGGTAGATATATTATTGTATACAATATATATAATGTTAGGGCTTGCGTTAGCCCTGACCGCTTGGTCGCTGGTGCATCAGTTCTTGTGCCGCGACAAGTAATTGTCAATCGAAAATCGTTCCCCGATGTTTAGTCGAAAGAAGCGCGAGACTCCTGGTCTTGACACCACGTCGACAGCCGACATCTCGTTCATGCTGTTGATATTCTTCCTTGTCACCTCGTCGATGGACACCGACAAGGGCCTGGCCCGTCAGCTGCCCATGCCTGAGGACCAGACGGAGGAGCAGGAACTGGTGGTGAAGCGCCGCAACGTGATGGAACTGCGGCTCGACGACGCCGGCCGCCTCACCTGCGACGGCGATACGCTCGGTGCCGACGAGCTCGTCGGACGTATAGAAGACTTTGTGGCCAATGCTGCCGACGACCCTCAGAAGCCCGAACGTAGCGAGCGCGAGGTGCACCTGCTGGGACGTTGCCGCGTCAGCGACCGCCACGTCATCTTTGTCGACGTGAGTCCACAGGCCACCTACGATGCCTATTTCCAGATGCAGAACGCCATCGTGGCTGCATACACACACCTGCGCGACGAACTGGCTCAACGCCAATTCGGCCACGACTACAAGGACTGCACGCAGGAACAGCGCGAAGCCGTGGCCATGGTCTTTCCGCAGAGAATCAGCGAAAGGGTGGGGGAGATAAGTGATAAGTGATAGGTGATAAGTGATAAGTTTGGTTTGACTTATTGCCTGTATGAGAAGTAGAGGAATAACAAGTCGAAAATCTAATTATAAATGCAGTTAAGGCGTGGATTTTTCCGTAGGCATGAGCGCAAGTTGCCGGGGTTGAACACCTCGGCGCTGCCCGATCTCATCTTCACCGTGCTCTTCTTCTTTATGATTGTCACCCACATGCGCGACGTTGACCTGCTTGTGCATTACGACTTACCGCAGGGTACCGAGGTGCAAAAGCTGGCCCATAAGTCGGCAGTGACCCAGATATACGTGGGACGACTGCAAAACCTTAACGCCCAGCAGCCAGCAGCCAGTGCCAAGGACTCCTTCTACATCCAGTTGAACAACAGCCTGGCCACTATAGCCGACATTCGTGACTATGTGGAAGAGGAGCGGGCACGCATGAACGAAGAAGACCGCAGCCGCATGGTGGTGAGCCTCAAGGCCGACCGCGACGTGCCCATGAGCATCATCGCCGAAATCAAGCAGGCCCTGCAGCAGAGCTTCGCCTTGCGCATCAATTATTCAGCTACCGAGAAAAGCAAGGAGTAGAGGGCGTATCACAGTTACTTTCTTTGTCGTTGTTTGACGCCGTAATACGCTGATAGTCTACAAAGTCGAAGTCGAAAGCGTGACGGTCGTCAGCGGGGTGATGCTCACGCTGGGTTTCTTCCCAACGGCAACGCCCTGTAACGTCGGCCATCCTGAAGTCGGGGAAGAAGGCGTCGGCCGCCTCGGGCGTATCGTCGACCTCGGTAAGGAAGAGGCGGTCGGCATGGGGCAGGAGCTGGCGGTAGATGCTCGCCCCACCTATAATATATATGTCCTCGTCTGTGCGGCAGCTGCCGATGAACGACTCCCAGCTGTCGAAGCACTCGCAGCCCGGCAGTTGGCCGACGGTGCGGGTGAGCACGCAGTTGCGCCGATTGGGCAGGGCACCCTTGGGCAGGCTCTCAAAGGTGCGGCGGCCCATCACGATAGTGTGACCGGTGGTGAGCTGGCGGAAGCGACGCATGTCGTCGGGCAGCCAGTAGAGCAGTTTGTTCTGGTGGCCTATGGCAAGGTTGCGGGCCACGGCAGCGATAATGTTTACGGACATCTTTATTTCGATTAAAGGATTCTTCGGTAGATCCGCGTGTCGTAATATCGTTATATCGTTATCTCGATATATCGATATATCGATATTTCGATACTTCGACACTTCGATATAACGATATTTCGATATAACGATATTTCGACACTGCGCGGTGGCAGCTTGTTGGGGCTATTTCTTCTTTCCGAATTCGGGGTCTATGTCTATGAGCGCTGTCACGACGAAGGTGATGATGCAGAAGATCATGACGAGGACGAAGAACGTGGGGTAGCCGACGGCGTCCTTGAGCCATCCCGACACCATGCCGGGGAGCATCAGTCCGAGGTAGCTCAGTCCGGTGCAGATGGCGTAGTGCGACGTCTGGTACTGTCCCTGGGCGTAGAAAAGCATGTAGAGCGTGAGTGCGGTGAAGCCCAGCCCGTAGCCGAACTGCTCGATGAAGAGGCAGCTGCTGATGAGCACGAGGTTGGAGGGCATGAAGTAGCTCATGAAGACATAGACGATGTCGGGCAGCGTGATGGCGCATACCATGGGCCACAGCCACCGTTTCAGTCCGTCGCGCGAGGCGAGCCATCCGCCGATGATGCCTCCAGCCATGAGGCCTATCAGTCCGACGGTGCCGTTGGCCAGCCCGAAAGCCTCGGGCGAGAGTCCCAGTCCGCCCTCGGCGTTGGGGCGCATGAGGAAGGTGGCGCTCATCTTAGTGAGCATGGCTTCGGGGAAGCGGTAGAGCAGCAGGAAGAGCATGGCGAAGAGCGTCTTGCGGGGAGGCAGCTTCGTGAAGAACGTGCTGAGTGCCTTCATCAGCTGTACGTCGGAAGTCTTGTGGAGGCTGTTCGTCTCGTGTGGCATGGCATAGTTGTGCCACAGCCACAGACCGATGAAGAGTGCCGCCATGCCGTAGAACACCAGTGTCCAAGTGAAGGCCGTTTGGCCGGGGTAGTAGAACCGCTGCAGCAGTCCGGCCACAGGGACGAGCACGCCGTTGCCGAAGATGACGGCAATGCGGTAGAAGAGGTTTCTTATGCCGACGAACCATGCCTGGTCGTGCTCCGAGAGGGCCAGCATGTAGTAGCCGTCGGCGGCAATGTCGTGGGTGGCGCTTGCGAAGGCCATGAGGAAGAAACAGAACATGGTGCCTTGAAACCAGAAGTCGGTCTGCAGCGTAAAGGCGACACCTGCCAGGGCCGAGCCCAGCAGCACCTGCATGGCCAGCACCCACCAGCGCTTGGTCTTGCTGATGTCGATGAAGGGGCTCCACAGCGGCTTGATGACCCATGGCAGCCCCAGCCACGAGGTGTAGAGGGCGATGTCGGTGTCCGACATTCCCATCTGCATGTACATCACTACGGCTACCGTCATCACAATGACGTTGGGCAGCCCTTCGGCAACATAAAGGGTCGGAATCCACGACCAGGGAGAACGTTTGTCTTTCATTATGGTCGCAAAAGTACCTAAAAGTCGACACACGGCCAAAGAAGATACGTTAATCTGCGTTAAACACCCGCCTGAAATGGCCTTAACTCCCTAAATCTTTGTACCTTTGCACATCAAAAATGTAAATCGTAAATCTGTAAATTGTAAATCATGATTGCACGTTTGACCGCTGCTGAGGCAGCATCACTGATTAAGAATGGCGAGCAGCTCGCCATGAGCGGCTTCACGCCAGCCGGCGTAGCCAAGGCAACAACAAGGGAACTGGCCAAGAAGGCCCAGGCCGAGCACGAGGCCGGCCGTGAGTTCAAGGTGGCTATCTTCACCGGAGCATCGACGGGTCAGAGCACCGACGGCGACCTGGCAAACGCCCAGGCCATTCTCTACCGTGCCCCCTACACCACAAACCCCGACTTCCGCAAGCATGTCAATGCCGGCGAGATTCCCTACAACGACCTGCACCTGAGCCACATGGCCCAGGAGCTGCGCTATGGCTTCTATGGCGACATTGACTGGGCCATACTCGAGGTCTGCGAAATTGAGGAGGTGGGCGATGAGGTACGCGTCTACCTGACCGCCGCCGGTGGCATCAGCCCCACGGCAGCCCGTCTGGCCAAGAAGGTCATCCTCGAGCTGAACACCTTCCACAGCCCCAACGCCAAGTACATCCACGATGTCTACGAGCCTCTCGACCCGCCTTACCGCAAGCCCATACCCATCTTTAATGTGGGCGACCGCATCGGCAAGCCCTACGTGTCGATTCCCCGTGAGAAGATTGCCGGCGTGGTGGAGTGCAACATTCCCGACGAGGCCCGCGCCTTCAAGGACAGCGACCCCGTGACCGACAAGATTGGCTACCTCACGGCAGAGTTCCTCGTTTCGGAGCTGCACGCCGGACGTATGCCCAAGGAGTTCCTGCCCTTGCAGAGCGGAGTGGGCAGCACGGCCAACGCCATACTCGGTGCACTGGGACAGGACAAGCACGTGCCCGACTTCAACATCTACACCGAGGTCATCCAGAACTCGGTCATCGAGATGATGCTCAACGGCCGAGTGAAGGACGCCTCGGCCTGCTCGCTCACCGTGAGCAACGAATGCCTGATGCAGGTGTACGACAACATTGGCTACTTCAAAGACCACCTGACACTGCGCCAGAGCGAGATTTCCAACCACCCCGCCGTCATCCGTCGTCTGGGTGTCATCGCCATCAACACCGCCATCGAGGTGGACCTCTACGGCAACGTGAACTCCACCCACATCAGCGGCACGAAGATGATGAACGGCATTGGCGGCTCGGGCGACTTCGAGCGCAACGCCTACCTGAGCATCTTCACCTGCCCGTCGACGGCCAAGGGCGGTCTCATCTCGTCGATAGTGCCCATGGTGACCCACCAGGACTCGTCGGAGCACGACGTGAACGTCATCGTCACCGAGCAGGGTATTGCCGACCTGCGCCACAAGAGCCCCATGCAGCGCGCCGAGGCCATCATCGAGAACTGCGCCCATCCCGACTACCGTCCGCTGCTGCGTGAATATCTGAAGCTGGGCAGTGGCGGCCACACCCGCCACTGCCTCACCGCCGCCTTTGCCATGCACGACACGCTGGCTCGCAAGGGCGACATGCACCTGACTGACTTCTCGGAGTATGTGAAATAATGATGAAGCGTGGACTGCTGGCTCTCTCCCCACTCTTGGTGTTCGTCGCGCTCTACTTGGTGACGAGCATCGTTGCGGGCGATTTCTACCGCGTCCCCATCACTGTAGCATTCCTGGTGGCCTCCGTCTATGCCGTGTGCATAGGGCGGGGGCCACTGCGTAGTCGTATAGATCTCTTCAGCCGTGGCGGCGGCAATGGGCAGATGATGCTCATGGTGTGGATCTTCGTGCTCTCAGGCGCCTTTGCCTACACGGCCAAGGCGATGGGCAGCGTCGATGCCACTGTGCAGCTCACCCTGTCTGTGCTGCCCTCCCACATGCTGCTCTCGGGCCTGTTCATAGCAGCCTGCTTCGTGTCGCTGAGCATTGGCACGAGCGTGGGCACCATCGTGGCCCTCACGCCCATTGCCGCCGGCGTGGCCCAGGAGACGGGCGCCGACATAGCACTGGTGACGGCGGCCGTCGTGGGAGGCTCGTTCTTCGGCGACAACCTCTCGTTCATCAGCGACACTACCATCATTTCCACCCAGACTCAGGGCTGCAAGTTGAGCGACAAGTTCCGGGTGAACTCGTTCATCGTCATTCCTGCCGCCGTCATCATCCTCTTCCTCTACGTCGTCTTGGGCAGTGGCATGACGGCTCCGGCCAACCATGGAGAGGCCGACTTCTGGCTGGTGCTGCCCTATCTTGTCGTGCTCGTCACGGCAGTCTTCGGCATGAACGTCATGGCCGTGCTCACGCTGGGCATTGTGCTCACGGGCATCGTGGGACTTGCCACCGGAGCCTTCGCCGACGTCTATGCCTGGATGCAGTCGCTGGGCGAGGGCGTGGTCTCCATGGGCGAGCTCATCATCATTACCATGCTGGCCGGCGGACTGCTGGAGACGGTGAAGACGATGGGCGGCATAGACTTCATCATCGGCCGACTGACGCGCCATGTCAGCAGCAAGCGCGGGGCCGAGATGGCCATCGGCGCACTGGTGGTGATGGTGAACTTCTGCACGGCCAACAACACTGTGGCCATCATCACCGTGGGCGGCATAGCCCGCCAGATAGGAGAGCGGTTCCACCTCGACCCCCGCAAGTGCGCCTCACTGCTCGACACCTTCTCGTGCACCGCCCAGGGTCTCATACCCTACGGCGCCCAGCTGCTCATGGCTGCCGGACTGGCCGGCATCAACCCAGTGAGCATCATTCCCCACCTATA
>CAMPCG010000030.1 GCA_946644025.1 uncultured Prevotellaceae bacterium
GTCCCAGGTAGTACTCGCCGGACTCCGGGAAGTTGATGGTCTTCTTGCCGTCGTCGGTATACTGGTCGTATGTGTCGGCCTCAATCCAGTTTTGCCCGTCGGTCGAGTAGTAGACGGTGCACGTGTTGCCCCATCCGAACGACATGCCTTTCTGGAAGTAGAACTCCAGTGCCTGGTCTTCGCCAATGGTGAATCGGGGTGTGCTGATGAATCCGCTGAAGCCCTTCAGTGCGGGTGCGGTGTCGAGCCACCAGTCGTCGATGGTCCACTCGGCGTCGCTGCCCACGGTCCATTCGGCGGGAATGTTGTCCAGTCCGCTGAAGTCCTCGCCCGTCCAGTCCGAGGGTGTGTAGGGCTCGTCGCCCTTCTCCTCCCAGGTGCCTGTGAGTGCGATGCGCTTAACCTGCTCGCCGGCCGTGATGACGAGCGTGGCCTTGTAGTCGCCCGCCTCGGGAGCGTTCATCTTCACGCTGACGGTGCTCTCCACACCGGCGGCCAGCGTGGTGGGTGCGTCGACCAGCTCGAAGGCGTCGTGGTCAGAGCCGGTGATGCTGAACTGCACCGACGTGGCGGCGCTGCTCTTCACGGTGAACGTCTGCGTGGCCTCGGCCGAGAGCGTGCCGAAGTCGATGGCCTCGGTCGAGACGGTCAGCTCGGCGGTCTCGACAGTGCCGTCGGCCGTGGTGGCCGTGAAGTCGTCAATGTCGGTGTATACCAGGTTCAGGGCGATGTACTTTCCCCCCTCGGCGTCGATGGTGAACTGGAAGGGCTTCCACGTCGAGACGCCCTTCTCGGGCTCGGCCGAGTAGAGCAGTGTGCCCGTCTCCACCTTACCGTCGGCGGTAGCCTCGTAGACCTTCAGCGTGCTGGTCTTCTTCGAGCTGGCGTTCAGGTTCGAGCGTGCCCAGATGAGCACTGTGCCCTGCAGTGGGGTGGGGATGAAGACGTAGGCGTTGTTCGTGCTTGTGCTGGCCGACGTGAAGTAATAGTCGCTCAGGGCGAAGCCCTTTCCCGCAGCGTGGATGAGGCCGTAGTCGCCGTTGTCGTTGGCATAGAGGGTGCCGCCGATGATGCGCCATCCGTTAGACAGGCCGCTGCCCGAGGCCCAGCTGCTGGTCAGCGCGTTGCCGTCGGCATCAACAATGGTGACCTCCTCGAAGGTCTCTTCGATATTGTCGGCACTTGCAACGGCAGAGCCCGACATCATCATTACAACTGCGGCAAGCGCCGTCTTGGCCTTGCCGGAAAGTGTGGAAAGATAGAATCTCATTTTTGACAGATTGTTAAGTTTTGGCGACAAAATTACTAATAATTATTATTGTGGGAATAGACGCCGTGCACATTTTTTTTATTTTTATGTGTTTTTAACGCCACGCTTTCTTCCACCGTTACGGGGTTTGAGCCGTCCAAAGATTTGCGCGTACACAGCCACCCTGAGACAGAGGGTCGGAAGGGACCAGAACCGGAGGCGGAGAGAAGGGGAAAATTTGGCCGTTCGTGACAAAAAGTGTAATTTTGCAGTGCACAAGAAGGAGGCGACGTGTCTCACGTCGCACTCCAGCAGATTATTGCGACGTGAGACACGTCGCACTCCAGCAGATTGTTGCGACGTGAGACACGTCGTACTCCAGCAGATTATTGCGACGTGAGACACGTCGCCTCCTAGTAATAAAAAGATAAATCGTGAGAATATGAAAAGAGTGCTATTCTTCCTGTTGCTGTCCTGCTCACTTCCTTCGCAGGCTCAGAAGCTCTCCCCCTGGCTGTCACAGCAAGTCCAGGGCTTTGTTGCCGCCTCTCGTTCGGGCGTCGCCCCCGGTGTCGCCAAGTCGAAGAGCGTCGCTCCTTGTGTCGACGTGCTGGTGAAGTTCGTCGCGGGTGCCGATGCGTCGGCGGTGCTCTCCGCCTACGGTGCCGAACCGCTCAACACCATCGGGCGCGTACACATCGTGCGTGTGCCGCTGTCGCAGGTCGAGGCGCTGTCGCTCGACGACCGCGTGGTGCGGGTGGAGGCCGAGCGCGCCCCCCGTCCCATGCTCGACCGCGTACCCGCGCAGATAGGTGCCGACAAGGCCGCGTCGCCCTCGGGCACGGAACTGCCACAGGCCTTCACCGGCCGCGACGTCGTCGTGGGCATCGTCGACTCGGGCTTCGACTTCCTGCACCCCTTCTTCCGCGACGGGAACGGGACGACGCGTATAGGCTGGGCCGCCGACTACCTGGTCGACTGTAAGTACACCGGCACGGACTCCGTCACTGCCGCACAGCACAGCAGCGACGCCTCGACCATGCTCCACGGCACACACGTGGCGGGCATCGCCGCCGGCAGCCGCGTGAACGACGTGAACGATGTCTTCTACCAAGGCATTGCCACCGAGGCCGACATTGCCGAGGCCGCCGTCGACGCGGTGATTAGGACCGACGGCTCGGGGCTATCGTCGGTAACGTCGCTGAGGGCCTTTGCCGACATCTTCGACTATGCCGACAGACTGCAGAAACCCTGCGTCATCAACTACAGCATGGGCGACGCCATGAGCTTCTCCGACAACCGGCAGCTGGAGAACGAGGCCATCGGCACACTGCTCGAGAAGCCCGGACACATACTCGTGGTAGCAGCAGGAAACTCCGGCAGCGCACCGCGACTGGTCCGCAAGACGGCCGACATGGAGAAGGCCGGGGCAGGCGTCTGCTTCAGCGTCGACGAGCAGTACGGGCTCTACCTGGGCGTGGAGCTGAAGGTGCTGCCCACGCAGACCGTCACCCTGAGGACTACCAATGCCTCCTATACCACCGCCAGCAGCGAGACGACGGTCTCCGCCGCAGAGCTGGCCGCCAAGACACGGCTTACGCTGGGCCGTAAAAGCCTCACCGTGGTGGACCGCGGCGAGACAGCCGACGGCTATCGCGTGGTCTACATCACGTCGGGCAACAACACCTTCACCGCCAGCGAGCGTGTCCTCGTCACCGTGAGCGGCGAGGGCCAGGCTTGGCTCTATGCCGACCCCCTCTGTGCCGCCTTCGAGAACGTGGAGCAGGTGGAGAACCACGCGCTGTGCTCCGAGGCCTACGCCATGACCTGGCCGGCACTGCTCGACGACGTCGTGGCCGTGGGAAACATTGCCCACAGGCTGAAGATTATGACCGCCTCCGACAAATATGCCCGCCGCGACAGCACCGACCTTACCGACTATGAGAGCACCAAGGGACCGGGATACATCGCCCGCTCGTCGTCGCAGGGACCGACGCTCGACGGCACGATAAAGCCCGATGTCTGCGCGCCGGGCGTGAACATCATTTCGGCGCTCAACAACTTCATCAACGAGGACACGGAGATGGCCTACGCCGGATGGTTCATCTCGCACATGGACACCGACTACGAAGAGGACTACGGCTACTCCATGACACTGGCACAGACGGGCACGTCGATGTCGGCACCCGCCGTGACCGGAACCATAGCACTGTGGCTGCAGGCCGACCCCACGCTGACCACTGAACAGGTGAAGGACATCATCGCCCACTCGTCGCGCCAGCCCGACGCCACCATGGCCTATCCCAACAACGTCTACGGCCACGGCGAGATTGACGCCTACAGCGGACTGCTCTACATGCTCGGGCTTACCGGCATACACGGTCTCAGCCATCACCAGCCCGGCGCACTGCGCTTCGAGGTAGAGGGCAAGACGCTCACTGTCAAGGGAGACGTGAAGAGCGGCGCTGAGGTAAGGGTCTATGCCACCGACGGCCGGCTTGTATACAACGGCACCCTGCAAGACGCCGCCGCCGGACAGGCAACGGTGTCGCTCCGTCACTTGCCCGGCGGCGTCTATGCCGTACAAATCAATACTGGTTGCAGCGCCACGACCGGCTCCACCCTCGTAAGGCTGTAGCTCACGCCGCCTCTTCGTCCAGACGGTTTCCCCAGAGGTATTCCCGGGTCTCGCGGGCTGCCACACCACTGAGCAGCAGCAGCGCCACGAGGTTGGGGATGGTCATCAGCGCGTTCATGCAGTCGGCAATGTTCCAGATGGTGTCGAGGCTGATGATGCTGCCGAAGAAAAGGGCCACGATGTAGAGGATGCGGTAGAAACGGTTGGCGCGTCGGTGCTCGATGTAGTTCACCGCGCTCTCGCCGTAGTAGCTCCACCCCAGGATGGTGGAGAAGGCGAAGGTCAGTATGCCGAAGGTGAGCAGCGGCGCCCCGATGTAGGGTATCTTCGAGAAGGCCGCCTTGGTGAGTGCTCCGCCGTCGGCATAGCTGATGTCGGGGTAGGCCAGGATGCTGCTCACGAGGACGATGCCCGTCAGGGCGCAGATGACGACGGTGTCCCAGAACGTGCCCGTGCTGCTGACCAGTGCCTGGCGCACGGGGTTGCGTGTCTGGGCCGCAGCCGCCACGATGGGTGCCGAGCCCATTCCACTTTCATTCGAGAACAGTCCGCGGGCGATGCCGAAGCGCATGGCCATCATCACCGTGGAGCCGACGAAGCCGCCGCCAGCCGCAGAAGGGTCGAAGGCCGAGACGACGATGAGCTTCACCGCCGGCCAGACGTAGCTGCCGTTCATCGCCAGGATGAGCAGGCACCCCGCGACGTAGAGCACGGCCATGAACGGAACCAGCACGGTACACACACGGGCAATGCTCTTCACTCCGCCCAGGATGACCGCTGCGGCCAGCAGGCTCACGGCCAGACCCACCGACCATACGGGCAGTCCGAAGGTCTCGTTGGCCAGCAGGGCAATGCTGTTGGCCTGAACCGTGCAGCCGATGCCGAAGGAGGCCAGCGCAGTGAACACGGCGAAGAGCACCGCTAGCCACTTCATGCCCAGACCGCGCTCAAGGGCGTACATCGGACCGCCGTAGGTGTGGCCGTCGCTGCCCTTCACACGGTATTTCACCGCCAGCAGACCCTCGGCATATTTCGTGGCCATGCCGAAGAGGCCCGTCAGCCAGCACCATAGCACCGCTCCGGGACCGCCTAAGGCCACGGCCGTAGCCACGCCGACGATGTTGCCCGTGCCGATGGTCGCAGCCAGCGCCGTGGCCAGTGCGCCAAACTGGCTCACCTCGCCCTCGGCGCCGGGGTCTTTCTTGGCCGACAGACGTATGCCCGTCAGCAGACGGCGCTGGGGAATGCCCAGACGGAAAGTAAGAAACACGTGCGTGCCCAGCAGCAGCACAATCATCGGCCAGCCCCACAGAAGGGAACTCAGCAGCGTGAAAAAGTCATTGATGGCATCCATTCTTCTTTAACTTCTATATCTCCTCAGCTTCTCAACTTTTCAATTCCTTGCTCCAGCCTCCTCAGCCCCTCCATCAGTTGTGAGCGGGGGCAGGCAATGTTGATGCGTACGTAGCCTTCGCCCGTCTGCTGGCCGTACATCGTGCCGGGGTTGAGCCACACGCGGGCCTCGCGCAGCAGGTAGTCGCAGAGCTGCTGCACGTTGGTAATCGCGGTGCCACCGTCGGTGTGAAGGGGTAGCAGCGCCGACACGTCGACCCACACCAGGTAGGTGCCCTCCAGGTCGGTGACGCGGCACTGCGGGAATCGGTCGGCAAAGAACTGGCGGAGGGCCAGGAAGTTGTCCCACAGGTAGGCGTTGAGCTCTTCTATCCACTGCTCGCTCTCGTTGTAGGCGGCGACGAGGGCCACGGGGCCGAAGGGGTTGACGTCGCACACCTCGTTGATGTTGATGGCACGGTCCAGCCGACGGCGCACCTGCGGGTCGGCACAGACGATGTTGGCGGTCTGCAGTCCGGCGATGTTGAACGACTTCGAGGGCGAGTTCAGTATGACGCTGTTGCGGCGACAGTCGTCGCTCACCGCGGCAAAGGGCTGGAAGCGGTGGCCTGGCATGACAAGCTCGCAGTGAATCTCGTCGGACACCACGCGCACACCGTGGCTGAGGCAGATGTCGTTCATGCGCTGTAACTCCTCGGCCGTCCATACGCGCCCCGTGGGGTTGTGGGGGTTGCAGAGCAGGAACACCGTCGTCTTCTCGTCGGCACAGCAGGCCTCGAAGTCGGCCCAGTCCACTTTGAAGTGAGGGGTGATAAGTGATGAGTGAGGAGTGATAGGTGATGAGTGTTGAGCGTTGGTGGCGCAGCACTTATCACTTATCACTTCTCGTTCATCACTTCTAAGCGCCGTCTCCAGCACCTCGCACCCGTTGTTCCTGATGGAGGAGAAGAAACAGTTGTAGTCGGGCGAGAGGATGAGCACCTTCTCGCCGGGCATGGTCAGCGCCTTGATGGCCACCGACATGGCGGGTACGACGCCCGTGGTGTAGAGCATCTCCTCGCGCTTGATGGTCCACTGGTGGCGCCGGCGGAACCAGGCGATGACGGCCGCGTAGTAGTCCTCGCCCACATGGGTGTAGCCATACACAGGGTGCTCGGCACGACGGCGGATGGCCTCCTCAATGGCGGGGGCCACACGGAAGTCCATGTCGGCCACCCACAGGGGGATGACGTCGTCGGCCGGAGCCTCGTCCCACTTCACACAGCCGCTGCCACGGCGAGCAATCATTTCGTCAAAATCAAATTTCATCATTACTGTCTTTATTTCGTTATCTCGTGTCGTTGTCTCGTGTCGTTATATCGTTATATCGATATCTCGATATATCGACATTTCGATATAACGACACATCGATATTCCGATATTTCGATATAACGATATCTCGATATCTCGACATTTCGATATAACGACTCATCGTTATTATCGTTGCAAAAATAATTACTTTTGCCGAGACGGCAAAACTTTTCCCCGTTTTTCTTTGTCAGTCGCTGGAATAATCGTACTTTTGCAGCATGGAGAAAGACTACCGGGCCATTTTGAAGCATTACTGGGGCTACGACGACTTCCGCGGCATACAGCGCGAGATTATCGAGTCTGTCGGTGCCGGGCACGACACGCTGGGCCTCATGCCTACGGGTGGCGGCAAGAGCATCACCTTCCAAGTGCCCACGCTGGCCACCGACGGTATGTGCCTGGTCATCACGCCCCTCATCGCCCTGATGAAAGACCAGGTAATGGGTCTTCGGAGCCGTGGCATACGTGCCGCCGCCATCCACACGGGCCTTGCACACGACGAGGTGCTGCGCATCCTGGAGAATGCCGTCTTCGGGGCCGTCAAGTTCCTCTATGTCTCGCCCGAGCGCCTCACCTCCGAACTCTTCCGCAAGAAGCTGCTCCACATGCCTGTCAGCCTCATCTGCGTAGACGAGGCCCACTGCATCAGCCAGTGGGGCTACGACTTCCGCCCGCCTTACCTCACCATTGCCGACATACGCCGCGACCTGCCCGGCGTGCCCGTGCTCGCCCTCACCGCTACGGCCACGCCCGAGGTCATCGACGACATCACGGCAAAGCTGACTGCCGACGCGCCGTCGACCTTCCGCGTCTTCCGCATGAGCTTCGCCCGTGAGAACCTGAGCTACGTCGTGCGCCACGTGACCGACAAGCGCGAGCAGCTGCTCCACATCCTGCGCAACCAGCCCGGGTCGGCCATCGTCTATGCCCGCAACCGAGAGCGCACCCGCGAGGTGGCCAACATGCTGGAGACGGAGGGCATCAGCGCCACCTTCTACCACGCCGGGCTCGACAACGCCACGAAGGACCACCGCCAGCGCCAGTGGACTGCCGGCGATGTGCGCGTCATGGTGGCCACCAACGCCTTCGGAATGGGTATCGACAAGCCCGACGTGCGCCTCGTCATACACCTGGACTGCCCCGACAGCCTCGAGGCCTATTTCCAGGAGGCAGGACGCGCAGGCCGCGACGGTAAGCGCTCCTACGCCGTGCTCCTCTACAGTAATGCCGACGCCGGAAAGCTGCAGCGGCGCGTCGCCGACAACTTCCCCGAGAAAGAATACATACGCCAGGTCTACGACCACCTGGCCTATTTCTACCAGGTGGGCGTAGGGTCGGGCTACAACGCCGTGTTCGAGTTTCCCGTCGACAAGTTCTGCTATGCCTACCACCACTTCCCCCTCCAGGTCGAGTCGGCGCTGAAGATACTCGACCGCGCCGGATATATAGACTATCGCGAGGAGGAGGACAGCCGCGCCCGCGTGATGTTCCTCCTGGAGCGCGACGACCTCTACCGCCTTAAGGGCAACACGAGCGACGAGGACACGGTCATCGTGGCGTTGCTGCGCACCTACAGCGGACTGTTCACCAACCTCACCTTCATCGACGAAGCCCTGCTTGCCCAGGTCGCCGGCCTCAGCGTCATACAGGTCTACATGACGCTGAAAGGGCTGGCGCAGAAGCGAGTACTGCAGTTCATACCCCAGAAACGCACATCCTACATACGCTATGCCCAGCGGCGCGAAGACTCGGAGCACCTGCTCTTCCCGCCCGCCGTCTATGCCGACCTCAAGCAGCGGTTCGTGAACCGCATAGAGCGTATGCTGGACTATGCCACCAACGACGCCGTGTGCCGCTCACGACAACTCCTCGCCTATTTCGGCGAGACCGACAGCCACGACTGCGGCCACTGCGACGTCTGCCTGGAAAGCACCCAACACCTAACCCCCGCCACCCAAAACCCCGCAGACCCGGAGACCGAGGCGAGGCGTATGATTCTGGAGATGCTTGCCGACGGGAAGCCCCACCCGCTCTCAGACCTTCACGCCCTGTCCCTGCCCTACGGGCCTATAGAGAAAGCCTTGGTCGCGCTCGTCGGCGAGGAGCTGGTGACCAACGACGACGGTAGGCTGCTCATGGCATTTGCCTGACAGACGACCGCTGCCCGACTTTCTTTTCTGCTGAATCCATGCAGTTTTGTTTTTTCCTATAATTTGTATAAATCGGTAAAAAACAAAGGTAATATTTGGCTGTCTGCTCACTTTTGCGTACTTTTGCACGGTCTTTTCAAAGGAACATGGAGCTAAGGAAGGTTTTCACACAGATTGCCAAGGTGTCGCTGCCGCTGCTGCTTGGCGGTGCCATTCTATATTGGATGTACCGTGACTTCGACTTTCAGCACGTGCGCCACGTGCTGCTCCATGAGATGTCGTGGACGTGGATGCTGCTTTCGCTTCCCTTTTGTGTCCTTGCACAGACGCTGCGCGGCTGGCGCTGGCAGCTCACGCTGGAGCCCCTCGACGAGCATCCCCGCCGGCGCGTGTCGGTCTATTCCATCTTCGTGAGCTATGGCGTGTCGCTGCTGGTGCCCCGCATCGGCGAGTTCACGCGCTGTGCCGTGCTCAAGCGGTGGGACGGGGTGTCGTTTCCCAAGGCCCTCGGCACGGTGGTGACCGAGCGCGCTGTCGACTCGCTCATCATCATCCTGTTCACGGGCCTGGCCTTTCTGCTGGAAATGAGCATCTTCGGGACCTTCTTCGAGCGCACGGGCATGTCGGTCGACTCCATCCTGAGCGGATTCTCGCTTGCGGGATGGGCAGTGACGGCGGTTTGCGCCGTGGCCGTGGGCGTGCTGCTCCATGTCTTGCTGCGCCACCTTGCTATATATAATAAGGTAAAGGCTACGCTTCACTCCGTGTGGGAGGGCATAGCCTCGTTGCGCCACGTGCGCCACGTGACGCTCTTCATCCTGTTTTCGTTAGGCATCTGGGTGTGCTATTTCCTGCACTACTACCTCACTTTCTTCTGCTTCCCCTTCACCGAAGACCTCGGCGTGGGCTGCGGCCTGGCCACGTTCCTCATCGGGTCGATAGCCGTCGTCGTACCTACGCCCAACGGTGCCGGTCCGTGGCACTTCGCGGTGAAGACCATGCTCCTGCTCTATGGCGTGCAGGAGGAGCAGACCCTCTACTTCGTGCTCATCGTCCACACCCTCCAGACCATGTTTGTCGTCCTGTTAGGTGTCTACGGGTGGGCCCGCCTGAACCTGATGAGTAAGAAGAAGATGGGGGGTGAGAAGTGAGGGGTGAGAGGTTTGTTCTGCCGCGAATGTATCCTCTCACCCCTCACTTCTCACCCCTATTTTTCACTTTTCCACGTCGGCCTGGAGGCGCTCTACGGCGCCGGTTGTGGGGCTAATCCATAGCTGGGTGGTGTAGCGCTTGTTGAAGAGGTCGGCACTGAGCAGCTCCACGTTGCCGAACTGTGCGGCGGGGAACTCGGCCTGCGCGGTCTGGTCTATGCCCTGCAGGATGGTGCTGCGCATACGTCCCGGGATGTTCACGTATATGCCGCTCTCGTATACCTTCTTCTTTGTCTTGGCGGCCGCCTCCTCGTCGGTGGGCGGCAGCTGGCTGATGTCCTCTATGGTGATGTAGAACGGTTCGCCCGAGAGGTCGTCGGCATCTACCATTCCCATTTCCTGCGACAGGCGGAAGAGCACCTCGCGGCTGACGGGCTTCTGGGGCAGGAAGGTGAGTACGTACTCGGTGGTGTCTACCGT
The DNA here is from genome assembly GCA_946644025.1 of uncultured Prevotellaceae bacterium. The sequence goes on from CAMPCG010000030.1 coordinate 10,372, forward strand.
GGTGACGCCCTCGAAGAGCGAGCGCAGTGCTGCCTCCTGTGCCTCCAGCTGTGCGAGCATGAGCTTCATCTGCTGTCCGTCCTTGGGCATGAAGTCGGCCTGTCCCTTGATGAGCAGGTTGCGGTTTTCGCGCAGGTCGTAGATTTCTCGTGAGGTCAGCTCCGCCATCTTCGCCGTGCTGCCGGCGGCCAGTATCTCCTCGTTCAGGAACTGTCGCGGGTTGGGCAGCGTAGCCTTCTTTGCCGGGGTGAACGGCTGTTGCTGTGGCTCGGCTGTAGGCTCGGCGTTGATGCTGAGCAGCCGGCCGTCGTCGGCCAGTGCCACGTTGGCGGCCACGGTCTTGGCGTTGAACTTCACGGCGTAGACCTTCTGCTTGTCGGCCTGTCCGAAGGCGGTCTGCCTGATGCTCACCACGCGGTGGCTGACGCTGGGCTCCAGGCTGACGTTTTGCAGTCGCAGGTAGCGCTGGGCGTAGCTGGCGAAGTCGCCTGGCTCGTAGCTTGTGCGCTCTACGAGCACGCTGATGCGCAGGGCTGTCTGCGGCAGGTAGTAGACGGCGCCCTCGGGGGTCACGCCGGGGTGGTAGTCGCTGACGGTGGTCTGGCCGATTGCGCTTACGCTAAACGATAAATGAAAAATGATAAGTGATAGACTCAGCAAGATACGGTTCATAGTATTCAATTTTCAATTTTCCTTCAATTTCCTGAATGCTTTAGGCAGATAGTCGATGATGTCGCTGGCCATGAGGCTCTCTTCGCCCAATTCTGCTGCGGCGAGGTCTCCTGCCATTCCGTGCAGGTAGACGGCCAGCAGGCAGGCCTCTCGCTGCTGGTAGCCTTGTGCCAGCAGGGCGGTGATGATGCCCGTCAGCACGTCGCCGCTGCCTGCCGTTGCCATTCCGGCGTTGCCCGTGGTGTTGAACGCCACGCGTCCTCCGGGCTGGCATATCGCCGTGTGGTGGCCTTTCAGCACGACGTAACCCTGCAGCTTCTCGGCCAGCTGCAGGGCCTTCTGCAGCCGTTCGTAGCTGTCTACGCACTGGCCCTCCAGTCGGTCCAGCTCTCGGGGGTGGGGTGTGAGTATGATGCCCTTTGGCAGCTGCATGAGCCATGCGTGGCGTGCAGAGAGCATGTTCAGCGCGTCGGCATCGGCCACGACGGGGCAGGTGGCTCGCCTGAGCTGTGCAATCATGGCGATAGACGTCTGCTCGGTGGTGCCCAGTCCCGGCCCTATGCCTATGGCCTGGAAGTCGTCGGTGGCCATGGCCTCGCTGAAGGTGGTCTCCTCGCGGTCTATATGGAGCACCGCCTCGGGCACGGCTGTCTGCAGCACGGGCACGTTGCGCCGCGGTGTGTGTACCGTCACCTTGCCCACGCCCGAGCGCATACACGCCTTGGCGGCGAGGACGGCAGCCCCGGCCATGCCATAGCTGCCGGCCACGAGCAGGGCGTGGCCCATGATGCCTTTGTGGCTGAAGCGGCTGCGGTGTCGCAGCAGCGGGCGCACGTCGTCCAGCTCGGTCATGGTGTAGAGCGTTTCGATGCTGTCTACGCCCTGCTGGCTCAGGCCGATGTCGAGTATCTCCAGCTCGCCCAGGAACTGCTGGTTCTCGGGGAAGAGAAACGACAGCTTCGTCTGTCCGAGCGTCAGCGTGACGTCGGCCTTGACAATGTTTGCCCTGACGTTGTAGGTATTGTCTTCGGTCATCAGCCCCGATGGCACGTCGATGCTCACCACCTGTGCGGGCGATGCGTTGATGTACTTCACCAGCGAGGCGAATCCTCCGGCCAGCGGCTTGCTCAGCCCTGAGCCGAAGAGTCCGTCGACGACGAGCATTCCCTCCTCCAGCCGCGGGGGGTCGAACTCCTGCGTCACCTCGGTGAACAGTGTGCGTCCCTTGCGGTCGGTGAGCCGCTGGCGGTTTGTGGCGCAGTCGGCCGAGAGCTTGCCCGAAATATTGAAGAGGAACGTCTGCACCTGGTAGCCGTCGTCTGACAGCATACGTGCCACGGCGAGGGCGTCGCCGCCGTTGTTGCCCGGACCGGCAAACACCACCACGGGCACCTCGGCCGTCCACCGCTCCGTGATAGACCCCGCAACGGCACGCGCCGCGCGCTCCATCAGGTCGATGCTCTTCACCGGCTCGTGCTCGATGGTGTACTGGTCCAGTTCTTTTATCTGACTCTTTGTGAATATCTTCATAGCGTGACAGACTATGCGTGACATGGTTCACGCCATAGTAGGCCGCAAAATTACAAAAATCTTTCCATACGCGAAAAGAATTTACGTTTTTTTATATCCCAAAGCCCCCCTCGGGGGCCGAAGGGGGGCTTGGGGGGCCTTAGGGGTTTCGGGCCTCGGGGCTTTGGAGTATATGACGCTACGGCTTCATGCCCTTGGCGTAGACCTTCTTTCCGTTGACGAAGCTCTTCAGGAGGAGGCTCTCGCGGGGCACCCACAGCGCGCCGCTGGTGTCGCAGAAGAGGAAGTAGTAGCCGCGTACGTCGGAGCAGACGAAGACGAAATGCTGGAGCCAGCCCTCGCCAAGATTCATCGTGCGCAGCATCTGCTCGTGGCGGCCTTCTCTGTCGGTGGCCACGGGGCTGAAACGGGCGTTGGGGTTGTACTCGTAGGTCTGCTGGGGGTGATTGTAGATGTAGTGCTGCGTGGCCGAGTCGAGGTCCTGCTGCACCCTCTGTGCCAGCTCCATCTGGTCGGCGGGGATGAAGTAGAGCGTGCCGTTGGTCTCGCCCTTCACGACCTGAGGGACAACTTTTTCCACATTTGCTCCCCTTCTGTTGCTGGGAAAGAACCGTTGAAAAGTTGTCTTTGCCCGTATTTTAAATGTAGGGAGGGTGGGGACAATCTTCAAACACTGACAGTACTTCTACAAACACTGTCAGTGTTTGAAGATTTGAGACCCACCAGCAATGTAACGCCGAAGTCAGGAATTCTGATATGCGGTTTAGCTGTTAAAGTAACAAAAAAAGCATGGGAGCGCAGTCGCTGCGGCCCATGCCTTTTCCCGGGAAACTTTACTAACTTAACTATGTTGTCTGTCAAAACTACTTTCGGTCATTTGCTGCGCAGCTTCTTGGCGGCGAGCATCAGTAGGTCGTGTATGTATTGTTGATGGCTGGCCGTGAAGTTCTTGGCCACTTCCGTCAGTCGGTTGGCGCTGAGCTTGCGCTCGTCGTCATCCAGCTGGTCGGCGTTCTTGCAGAGGTCGAGCACCAGTCCGGCTGCCACCACGAGGTCCTCGGCCGACTCCCTCTGAGCGCGGTTTATCATCTGTTGCGTCAGTATGCCGAAGAAGCGGTGCCAGTCGCTGGCCGAGAGGTGCTTCACGTTTTTCATGGCCTCCTTCATCCATGTCTGCGTGTCGCCGTCCTTGAAGGGTATGTCCTTCGGCTTGCTTCCAAACGTGGCTCGCACCTCCTCCGCCCACTGCTTCATGTCGTCCATGCTCATCGACGGCGGGAGGTCCTTCAGCTCTTTGGGCCATGTCGCCTTGCCGAAGTATTGGGTGAGCAGTCCGTTGTCTTTAGCCTCGGGCTTGTGTCCATAGACGTAGGTCAGCTGTGCCTGGCGTGTGTCGGGGTCGTTGGTATCGCTCCACTCGGCGGCATAGCATGTGCGGTAGCCGGGGCGCTGGGTGTCGTTGAAGTTGGCTATGAGGAAGCTGCTGTTCTTGATGGCTCCCACCAGCACGGGCGTGGTGCCGTCCCTCCACACGCTCCATTGCTGGCGGTAGGTGGCCGTGCTGTCGGCATTGTGCGTGTGTGTGTAGTACCATGTGGCTTTTCCGCTCTCGTCTTCGAAGACGGTCTTCAGCTTGTCGAAGACGGCGGGGAAGTTGTCCCGCCCCACTTTGAGGATGAGGACTCTGCTCTCGCAGTTGATGCCCGATGAGTCGGTGACCGACGACTTCTGCTCGCCCATCTGCGCCAGGCCGGGTATCTTGCTGATGTGTTCAAACGCTTCCTTGATTTTCGTCTGTGCCGAGGCGGCTGGCGCGATGGTCAGCAGGGCCACCACAGCCATAATCATGCTTTTTGTTTTCATCTTGTTGTTATTTTAGGTTTTCTGTAATTATATGTCGACGGTTGCTTGCCGGTTAATCACTTCGTAGTCGCCGGCCTCGTTGCTCACGAGTATTGCGTCGGCAGACTGCGGCGTGGCGTTGAACACGGCTTTTACCATGGCGTTGTATACTTCCTGGTCTTGGCTGGCAATAGTAGCCTCGCAGTCGGCAAGCATCTGCAAGGCTCTGACCACATTCTCCTCGCTTTGCCAGATGCCGTTGCCAAGGGTGTCGGGGAGGGTAGAGGCCAAGGAAGCCCCTGAGGCCCTTGAGGCCCTTGAGACCCCTAAAGCCCCCCCTTCGGCCCCCGAGGGGGCTACTATAGTTTTGCGGGCAGAAAGATGGGGATGGGCTACTATAGTTTTGTGGGCAGTAAGATGGGGATGGGCTATAGTAGCCCCCTCGGGGGCCGAAGGGGGGGGCTTGGGGGCCTTAGGGGCCTCTATAAGCAATATTGCTACGCTGGCGGCGGCAGCAATGGCGGCGTAGAGCCACGTGTGGCGGCGCTTGGGACGCTGGCCGATGCGCTGTGCCACGCGGTCGGCAAAGTCGTCGGGCAGCGTCAGCCGCTCGGCGGCACGGTCGTTCTGTCGCTGCAGGGCTTCGCGGAAAAGCTGGTCTTCGTTATTCATCGTTCATGCGGGTTAGGATGATTCTGAGTCGTTGGCGTATGCGGTGAAGCTGGCTGCTGAGCCTCGATGCTTCACGGGCGAGGGTGTCGGCCGTGGCGCCTGTGATGTAGGCGATGTCCTTCAGCGGTCGCTGGTCGTAGTAGTAGAGTTGCAGGAGCATCTGGTCTTCCGGTGGCAGCCGCTCTATGGCCTCGTCCAGCTGTGCGGCCGTCGTGTCTTGGGGCAACTCGTCGGGGCAGTCGTCGGCCACGTCGAGCGTCAGCTGTCGTCTTCGTCGTCGCAGGTGGTGCAGTGCCTCGTGGTAGGCTATGCGCTGCAGCCACGTGTGGAGCGATGCGCGTTGCGGGTCGTAGTCCTTCAGGTGCTCGTAGGCCGCCACGAAGGTGTTCTGCACCACGTCCTCTGCGTCCTCCTGCTGCGCGACGATGCGCCCCACGAACAGCATGAGCGGTTGGCCGTAGCGGCTCACCAGCGTGGTGAAGGCCCTGGCGTCGCCCTGGCGTAAGCGCTGCATCAGTATCTGTTCGTAGTTCTTCATTCCACTTATAAATACACACCAACAGGAAAAATGTCACGCCCGAAGCGTGACATTTAAGATAAATTAAGGTAATCTCCATTCATCTTTCGCAAGCTTTGCTTGCAGGGAGTGAAGGGGAAGTGAAAGGGAAGTGAAAGGGAAGTGAAGGGGGAGTGAAGGGGGAGTGAAAGGGACGTTTGTTCTA
>CAMPCG010000031.1 GCA_946644025.1 uncultured Prevotellaceae bacterium
CGTATCATCAACTCGGCCGTCACCGACCTCAACGGTAACTTCACCATGAAGGTGAAGAACACCAAGGACAAGATACGCTTCACCTACGTCGGAATGAAGGCGCAGGTGCTGCCCATCAACAAGACTACCTACAACATCAAGATGTCGTCGGCCACCACCCTGAAGGAGGTCACCGTGAAGTCGAAACGCCGCGTGCAGGGCAACGGACTGCCCATACCTGAGCGAGAGCTGTCCTACGCCACGCAGACCATCTCCATGAAGGAGTTCGAGGGACTGGGCATCACCAGCGTCGACGAGGCCCTGCAGGGACGTATCGCCGGACTTGACATCATCGGAAATTCGGGCGACCTGGGCTCAGGCTCCACCATGCGTCTGCGTGGTGTCAGCTCGCTCTCAAGCCTCACCGACTCCAACCCCCTCATCGTAGTCGACGGAAACATACGCGAGGTGAACCTCGACAACTTCGACCTGGCAGGAGCCAACAACGAGAAGTTCGCCGAGCTGCTCAACATCAACCCTGAGGACATTGCCGACATCCGCGTGCTGAAGGATGCCGCCTCCTGCGCCGTCTACGGCTCGCAGGGCGGTAACGGCGTCATCGAGCTCACCACCAAGCGTGGTGTACGTGGTAAGCCGAAGCTCACCTACTCGCTGAAGCTCACCGGCACCTACCAGCCCAAGGGCTACGACCTGCTCACGGGCGACGACTACACGATGATGCTCAAGGAGGCCTACTTCAACCCCTCGCAGAACGACAACGCATCGAACATCAACGAGCTGAACTACCTCGACGACACCGGCGGATTCGCCGACTGGCGTCAGTACCGTGCCAACACCGACTGGCGCGACGCCGTCACGCAGTGGGGTCTGCGCCAGAACCACTACGTCACCATCTCGGGTGGCGGTGAGAAGGCCTCCTTCCGCATAGGCGGCGGCTTCGACAACGAGACGGGTACCATCATCGAGCAGAAGCTGAACCGATTCTCCACCCGTGTGGCCCTGGACTACAATATCTCCGAGCGCATACGTGTGTCGACAAACTTCGCACTGACCTACACGAAGAACAAGATGAACTACGACGGCCTGCTGGGCATAGCCCAGAAGAAGATGCCTAACATGAGCATCTACGAGTACGACCCCGAGGGCGACGTCGTGGGCTACTACACCATGCCGCGTTCGGGCCAGTACATCGGCTCGGCTGTCTTCGAGAAGGACCAGCGCACCTACGTCAACCCCGTGGCGTCGGCCCACCTGGCAAAGAACGACCGCCGCACCTACGACATGAGCCCTGAGCTGGTCATCAACTACCGCCTGCTGGGACTCGACGAGGACCACCACCGACTGGACTACCGCGGAAGCGTCTACATGAACATCTTCAACCAGTACGACGATAAGTTCTATCCCTGGGAGCTCAACCCCATCTTCTATCAGGACGGTGTCAACGTGAGCTACACTGGCTCGAGCAAGAGCGTGTCGTTCAACACCAAACAGCAGCTCACCTTCACTCCCGCTTTTGCCAACAAGGACCATGAGGCCATGTTCATGGGCAAGTTCGAGCTGACCAGCGGCTCGAGCAACGGCCAGAGCACCGAGGGCAACGGACTGGCCTCCGGCGTGGAGGCTCCCTCTGCCGGCGGACAGAACCTCAAGCCCGGCTCCTGGTACAACCAGTGGCGCTCGATGTACTACACCTTCTCAACGCACTATTCCTACAAGCAGCGCTACATTGCCGACTTCACCATCCGCGTGGACGGAACGACGAAGTTCGGACCCGGCAACCGCTGGGGTTACTTCCCCTCGGTGTCGCTGAAGTGGATTGTCAGCGACGAGCCGTGGATGCAGAAGCTCAAGCCCGTGCTCTCCATGTTCGCCATCCGTCCGGGTTGGGCACTCGGAGGTAACCAGCCCAACCAGAACTACCTCTACACCTCGAAGTACGGAACCACCAGCCGCTATATCGACATGACTGCCATGGCCCCGCTCAACATCCGTCTGACTGACCTGAAGTGGCAGAAGAAGTCGGAGTTCAACGGAGGTATCGACCTGGCCTTCCTCGATGACCGCCTCAAGCTGACCATCGAGGCTTACTACAGCACCGTCACCGACATGCTCATGCCCAACATGCGTATACCCTCCAACTCGGGATTCGTCACCGTGCCCTACCACAACGAGGGTAAGATGCGCAACATGGGTTGGGAGTTCCACGTCTCTACCAACAGGCTCATCAGGAAAGGAAAGTTCTACATGGACCTGAACGCCAACTTCGGTAACAACCGCAACGAGATTATCGAGATGGACCAGTACATCCTGGACAACCTCAACTCCACCTACGGCTATGCCAATGGCGAATACCTGCGCCGCGTGCAGCTGCACAACCCCTTTGGCGCCATCTACGGATTCAAGTACAAGGGAGTCTTCACCCACAACTACAACACCTTCGTCAACCTGAACCTCTCTGACGAGGAGTTCCGCCAGTTCACCCAGGGCACCCTGCCCGACGAGTGGTACCGCGAGCACGGATGGGAGAAGCGTCCCTACACCGCTCCGGTGGCCGTCAACGAGAAGGGCGAACTGGTGCGCGACGGTAACACCGGCCAGCCCGTGCGCCTGATGTACAACTACACCAACGATGCCACCGGCAAGAACTACCGCTTCAACGGCGGCGACGCCATCTACGACGACGCCAACAGCGACGGACAGATTAATGCCCTCGACATCTGTTACCTCGGAAGCTCGCTGCCTAAGCTCACCGGCGGATTCGGATTCACCTTCAACTACGGCGACTGGCGCCTCTCCACACAGTTCACCTACCGTGTGGGCAACAAGATTCTGAACCTCTCGCGCCTGAACCTCGAGTCGATGATCTACAACGACAACCAGAGCCAGGCCGTGAACTACCGCTGGCGCAAGGAGGGCGACGTGACCACCATTCCGCGTGCCATGCACGGAGAGAATTCGGCCTACAACTCGCTCGTCTCAGACCGCTACGTGGAGGACGGCTCCTACCTGCGCATGAGCTATGCACAGCTCTCCTACGCCATCAAGAAGAAGTACCTCAAGTGGATAGGCCTGAACCGCATAGCCCTCTATGCCTCCATCAACAACCCCTTTGTCATCACGAAGTACTCGGGTGTCGACCCCGACATCTCGCAGGCCGGATATGACCCCGCCATCGACCGCGCTCAGACACCGCGCTCAAGGAGCTACACACTGGGACTCACGGTGGACTTCTAAATGAAGTGATAAGTGATAAGTGATAAGCGATAAGCGATAAGTGATAAGGATGGTTACCACTTTAAACAATATTATACAATCAAAAATATACAGACAATGAAAAGATATAAGTTATATGGAAATGAAAAGATTGATAAGGCTAAGGTGATGGGCAAGTTGCTTTGCGCAGCACTTATCACTTGTCACTTATCACTTTTCACTTCCTGCTCCGACTTCCTCGAGATTAAGCCTCAGAGCGAAATCATCCTGGAAGACTTCTGGGGAGAGAAGGCCGATGTGGACAACATCGTGGCCGGATGCTACTCCCGTATGCAGGGCGACGACATCATACGCCGTATGATTGTATGGGGTGAGTGCCGCGCCGACAACGTGGCTGCCGGACAGAACATTGTCGACGACGGCAACCTGGAGAACGTCGTCAAGGAGAACATCACCACCAAGAACGCCTACACCAGCTGGGACGGACTCTACGCCGTCATCAACCGCTGCAACACCGTCATCAAGTACGCACCCAGCGTGGCCGCCGTAGACCCGGGCTACACCGAGGGCGAGCTTAAGGCCACCATTGCCGAGGTCAGCGGACTGCGCGACCTCTGCTACTTCTACCTCATACGCACCTTCCGCAACGTGCCCTACAGCACCGTCGCCTTCACCGACGACGACCAGGTGATGGACCTCCCGCCGACACCCTTCGAGACAGTGCTCGACAGCCTCATCACCGACCTGGAGGCACAGCAGGGAAGCGCCATGCTGCGCTATCCCGAGACGAAGCCCTTGTACCAGACGGGACGCATCACCCGCTGCGCCATCTGGGCCATGCTCTGCGAGATGTACCTCTGGAAGGGCGACTACGAGAATTGCATCAGGTATGCCGACCTGGTCATTCAGGACAAGAAGAACTACCAGATTGAGCAGCGCGGCAAGCGCTACGGCTCGGGTTCCAGCTACAGCTCAGGCACCGACAACGCCCGCTTCAACGGTTACCCCCTGGTCAGCAACCAGTCGGGCAGCAGCTACTGGGGCAATGCCTTCAGCGACATCTTCGTGCAGGGCAACAGCCAGGAGACCATCTTCGAGCTGATGTTCGACAACAACGAGGCAGGCCACTCCATGCCGGCCAACTCGGCCGTCGGCGCCCTCTATGGCAACGCCACCGTCATCAAGGGACTGCTGGCACCGTCGTCGACCGTGCTTGAGGATGCCGACAAGACATCGCAGCGCGCCGTCTATGCCGACCGCAACAAGAAGGTCGACGCACGTATCTTCCAGAACTGCTTTATGGCCAACGAGGCCATCTGCAAGTTTGTCTTTCAGTCCGCATTGATTGACGCGTCGTCCACCTCCAACCCCAGGGCAAGCTACGGCCCGGCCTACTCCTACAACTCCGCCAGCAAGGTACACTACAACAGCAGCAACTGGATTATCTACCGTCTTCCCGACATCATGCTGCTCAAGGCCGAGGCCATCACCCAGCTCATGCGCGAAGGCTCCGACCAGGAAGTTGTGGACTACAACAAGCCCCTGCTGGAGCAGGCCTTCAATCTGGTCAATGCCGTGAACAAGCGCTCCGTCTGCGAGTCTAACCTGGTGGACACCCTCCTGGCCCGCGACTACACCACGAAGTCGCTCATGCAGGACCTCGTCATGCGCGAGCGTCAGCGTGAGCTCATGTTCGAGGGCAAGCGCTGGTACGACCTGGTGCGCCGCTCCCTGCGCGACGGCAACACCGACGAGCTCTGCCAGGCCGTCGCCCGCCGCGAGGGCATCAACGCCAGCTACGTCAACAACTTCTTCGCCAACAAGAGCACTGGAATGTATGCTATCTTCTGGCCCTACAATGAAGAGGAGACAAAGGTGAACCTCAACCTGGCCGCCGCCCAGAACCCGGCCTTCGGCTCGGGCGAGGGAAACATTTCCAAGTGAATTGACGATTGACGATTACAACTTGAACAAACGAAAACAACATACGACTATTGTTATGAAAGCAAGCATCATAAAAAAGCTCCTCACCTGTCTCCTTTGCTGCAACATCGTTGCAGCCCTCACCTCGTGCAGCGATGAGCCTGAGAGCGAGTACTTCTACACCTTCAACGGTGAGATGATGAGCGACTATCTGAAGAACCGTCCGGAGTACAGCCGCTTCACAGCCATCGTGGAGCGCGCCAAGCTCATGGACCTGCTGGCCACCTACGGCCACTACACCTGCTTCGTGCCCACCGACTCGGCCGTGGGCGACTATCTCAAGGCGCGCGGCCTGAGCAGCATCAGCCAGCTCTCCGATGCCGACTGCGACACCATCGCCCGCACGCACCTCGTGTCGAACATGTACTCCACCTTCGAGATGGACCAGGACCGTCTGCAGACGGCCAACATGCTGGGCCGATACCTCGCCACGTCGGCCGACACCGTTGGCGGACACCCCGTCATCAGGCTTGAGGGAACGGCCTACATCTACTACGACCTGCAGAACGACTCTGTCGAGAACGGCATCATGCAGCCCGTCAACATGGTCATTGAGAAGTCCAACAGCTACATTGCCGACATACTGCGCGACAATCCCAAGATCAGCTATTTCTACGACGCCCTCGTGGCTACTGGCGTGCGCGATGACATCCTGCTCGTCGAAGACCCCACGTGGGACCCCAAGAAATATCCCAAGTACTACTACAAGAGCCACACGTGGAGTGAGGTAGCCTGGGTGCCCGACACCCGCAAGTACGGCTACACCGCCTTTGTGGAGCCCAACGAGGTCTACGACGCCAAGTTCCAGGAGCTGGGCATCTCCACCTCGGGCGGTGTCCTCCGCGCCATGTACGACCTGGCCTGCAAGCTCTATGACCCCGTCTATCCTGCCGACGTGAACGCCGCCGGCCACTCCTTCGAGAACCTCACCGACTCGGTCAACCCGCTGCGCCGCTTCGTGCAGTACCACATCCTCAACCGCTACGTCCCGGGCACGAGCGACCTCACGCCCCTGGTGATGAACGTCGGCGCCGTGCACGAGGCCTTTGGCTTCGACACCAAGCTGGTGAACCCCGTAGACTGGTTCCAGACCATGCTGCCCCGCACCATGATTAAGGTGGACCAGCTCACCATGGACACCGACTCGAAGGGCAACGACTGCCGCGGCGGCGACAAGGTGAACGAGCGCTACCTCAACCGTCGCTATGCCGCTCCCACCTACAAGTACCACGGCATACTCGTGGACTCGGAGGTGGAGACAGAGCCCGTACACGACGCCCTCAACGGCCACTACTTCTACATTAACGACATCCTGGCCTTCACCGAGGATGTGCAGCAGGTGGTCCACAACGACCGCATCCGCATGGACTTCTCGGCCATCTTCCCCGAGGTGATGACCAACGACATGCGCCTCAAGGGCATACCCACGGCCGACGACAGCAACACTTCGCCCGACGACACTTCCACTCCTAAGAACGGAAAGAACTACTACTTCCCCCTGGGCTACCTCGACGGCGTGTCGTTCACCAACTGCTACTGCGTCATGCGCCGCCCCCACATCAACTTCTGGTCATGGCAGGGCGACGAGTGGAACCTCTTCGGCGACTACGACTTCACCTTCCGCATCCCGCCCGTGCCCTACAGCGGCGAGTGGCAGCTCCGCCTGGGCTTCTGCGCCCTGGAGACGCGCGGTGTCATGCAGGTCTACTTCGGTGAAGACCCGAAGAACCTCACCCCGCAGGGCATACCCCTCGACATGACCAAGTTCCTCGACTCGGAGCTCTACATCGGCGACCGCTTCAAGAACGACGAGGGCCTGGGCGACTACAACAGCATGTCCGACGAGGAGAAGGCCGAGGAGCAGAAGCTGCTGAAGAACCTCGGTGCCTACCGCGACGGACGCTCGCAGTACCACTTCAACACCAGCGGCAACAAGTACTACTTCCTGGGCAATCCGCGTACCTACCGCCGCATACTCTGCCAGACCACCATCGACGCCTCGAAGGACTACTACCTGCGCTTCCGCGTGGCCTCCGACGGTAAGCAGGGCAACAACAACGAGTTCATGCTCGACTTCTTCGAGATGGTGCCCAAGAGCGTCTATGCCGTCGACGGCGAAGGAGCCATCGAGGACGACCTCTAAGATAAGTGATAAGTGTTAAGTGATAAGTGATAAGTGATAAGTGATAAGTGATAAGTTCGGTTACACTTCACACTTCACACTTCACACTTCGTAGAATATAATATTGACAATTAAAATAAATGTGGAAATATGAAAAGAAATATAATCAACGGAAATGGAAAGCTTGATAAGGCTAAGATGATGGGCAAACTTCTTTGCGCAGCACTTGTCACTTATCACTTATCGCTTTTCACTTCCTGTTCCGACACCTGGGACGACCACTATGAGGGCGCGGCCGAGGGAGTCAACGGCGGTTCGCTGTGGCAGGCCATCAAGCAGGATGCCAGCCTGAGCAACTTCGCCAGCGTCATCGAGGCCACGGGCTACGACCGCTCCCTGGGCAGCAACCAGGTGTTCACCGTCTTTGCACCCACCAACGATAGCTTCAGCGCCGCCGAGGCCGCCGCGCTCATAGAGCAGTACAGGGAGGAGAAGAAGACCGTGAACGACGACGACAACAGCGTCATCAAGGAGTTCGTCCAGAACCACATCGCGCTCTACAACCACAGCGTCTCTTCCAAGAGCAACGACAGCATCGTGATGATGAACGGCAAGTATGCCATCCTGGGCACGAGCAGCATCAACAGCAGCACGCTCACCGTCTCGAACAAGCACTACGAGAACGGCGTGCTCTTCACCGTGAGCAAGCCCGTGGACTACTCGGCCAACATCTTCGAGTACATCCGCAAGGATGCCGACCTGGACAGCGTGCGCTCGTTCCTCTACAACCCGCTGTTCTATAAGAAGGAGTTCGAACCCTCTGCCAGCGTCGAGGGCGGTCTCGACTCGCTGGGCCGCACCGTCTATCTCGACTCCGTGTTCTACCAGTACAACGAGCTTTACAGCTATCTGGGCCGCATCGCCTCCGAGGACAGCACCTACTGGATGGTGCTGCCCACCAACGAGGCATGGCGCGAGAAGGTAGAGGAGTACAGCCAGTACTTCGTCTATTCGCCCTCCATGGCTACCCTCCTTGAGAAGGGCGACCTCGACTCGCTGGCCTACACCAACACCCGCATAGCCCTGCTCCAGGGCTCGGCCTTCAGCCAGACGAGCAACTACGACGTGCTCTCGGGCGCCAAGACCACCACGACGCTTGAGGACTCCGTCCGCGCCTTCCCCTACGTCATGGACTACAGTTCGCGCCTCTACAACTGGGGGGCCAGCTTCAACTACTACCAGTTCTTCAACCCCCTGAGCCAGGGCGGCGTGTTCTACGGAGCCGAGCGCCGCGAGTGCAGCAACGGCATGGTGCTCAAGCAGCGCACGTGGCCCATCGACAAACTGCAGACCTTCGCCCGTTGGCGCGTCATCGAGGCTGAGTCGGGTGCCCTCAAGGAGATTGGCAAGTTCGAGAACACCAAGAAAGAGCTTCAGGACAAGGCCACGGCGTTCTCGCGCAGCGTTCAGAACACTGCCTACCGCAACCGCCTGTGGCGCGACCGTTTCGTGGAGTTCCAGCCCAACGTCACCACCACCTACGACGTGACTTACAACATCGAGGGCGTGCTCTCCAACTTCCCCTACGACATCTACGTGGTCGCCGCTCCCGCACTGGCCAACGACAGCAATGCCACCGCCAACCAGAGCCTGCCCACGAGTATGCGCTTCACGCTGAGCTATCCGCAGCTCAACGGCAGCAAGAAGAGCGAGCTGCTCAACAGCAGCAAGTGCGAGGTCGAGGGCGACGTCATCAAGAGCGGCCCCACCGGCACCTTCGTCACCACCGGCAACAAGGTGGACTACCTCCTGCTGGCCGAGAACTTCAAGTTCCCCGTGGCCACTTTCGGCCTCAAGGAGAGCGAGCCTTCCATCACGCTCAACATCCTCAACTATGCCCGCAGCACCGACAAGACGCAGCAGCGCGCCATGCGCATCGACTGCATCCTGCTCGTGCCCCACGGCACGCTCCAGCTTGTCGACGAACTGCCGCAGTCGATTGGCGGCCCCGGCGTGCTGATGATGCCCCACGGGGTGAACAAATGGCAATACCTCAGGCTAAGATAGTACTAACAGTCTAAACACTCTGAAAACATACGCTTATGAAACGATATATCTTATTCGGACTTACCATGCTGCTCTCTGCCCTTCCCTCCGGGCTGATGGCCCAGGACGACGAGGGCGACGACGAGGAAGAAGGCACCGAGACCAGTGTGCGCACCTTCCAGCCCAAGCAGCATCAATATGAGACGCGCACCGTCAGGGGTGTCGTCTGCGATGCCACCACCAAGCAGCCCGTGGCCGGCGCCATTGTGCGGGCTGCCGAGATTGACGGCTACAGCTCGCTGACCGAGGACGACGGCAGCTACGAGCTGAAGGTTCCCGTCTTCGCTACGGCGCTCACCATCATTTCGCCCGACCACAACATTGTAAGCATCGGACTGCAGAAGGGCGACAAGCAGAAGGCCGTGGCCCTCTATCCCACCACCTTTGCGCCCGACTACACCCAGCAGACCAACGTTCGCGGCGACCACGAGGCCACCGACTTCCGCTTCACCTCCTCCATCAACATCAAGGACGAGGTGCAGCAGCGCCTCGGCGCACAGGTCTACACCCAGAGCCGCAACGGCACGCCCGGCGTGGGCAGCACCATGTTCATACAGGGTCTTAACTCGCTCAACGTCAACGCCCAGCCGCTCGTCGTCGTCGACGATGTCATCATCGAGCAGCAGTACAACCGCAGCCTGCTCCACGACGGCTTCTACAACGACCTGCTCTCCAACATCAACCCCGCCGACATTGAGAAGGTCACCGTGATGCGCAACGGGACGGCCCTCTACGGCGCAAAGGGAGCCAACGGCGTCATCCTCATCCAGACCCGCCGCAACAAGTCGATGGCCACGCGCATCACCGCCAACCTCTCGGCCGGCGTGACCTTCGAGCCTAAGTATGTCTCCATGCTCGGCGCCGAGCAGTACCGCGGCTATGCCTCCGAGCTGCTCAGCAGCACCACCACCCGCCTGAACAGCTTCAAGTTCCTCGACGAGCGCAAGGTGACCGACAACGGCATGGCCAACTACTACTACGACCTCTACCACCAGAACACCGACTGGAAGGAGTATGTCTACCGCACGGCCATCACCCAGAACTACGGCATCAACGTGGAGGGTGGTGACGACGTGGCCAACTACAACCTCTCCGTGGGCTACAGCAACGCCAAGAGCACGCTGAAGATGAACGACATGGACCGCCTGAACGTGCGCTTCAACACCGACATACAGCTGCTCAAGCAGCTCGGTGTGCGCTTCGACGCCTCCTTCTCCAACATCACCCGCGACCTGCGCAACGACGGCGCCCCCTCCACCTACGACGAGGGCACGCCCTCAAGCCCCTCCTTCCTGGCCTACGTGAAGAGCCCCTTCCTCAGCCCCTACAGCTACGGACGCGGACGCTTCTCCACCGACCACTACGACACCGACCCCGAGAGCTACCTCTCGGAGGCCCTCTATAACTACATCAACTACAACTGGCAGCTGGGCAACCCCGCAGCCATCCTCGAGTACTCGGAGGCTGAGAACAAGAACCGCTTCGAGAACTCCATCCTCAACCTCTCCGTCACGCCCAAGTGGCAATTCAACGCCAACCTCTCGCTCTCCGAGCACTTCAGCTACAACCTGGTGAACACCAGCGAGATGTTCTACATCCCCATCAACGGCACGCCCAACTACTACGTGGCCTCCATCGGCGACTTCCGCGAGAACGAGGTGCGCTCGCTGGCCTCCAAGCAGAACAGCGTGCAGAGCGACACCCGTCTGGACTGGCACAACCGCTACGGCGCACACTTCATCCATGCCTTCGGCGGCGTGCGCATCAACTGGGAGGACTTCACCAGCAACTCGCAGGTGGGCTACAACACCGGTTCCGATAAGACCCCCTTCCTCAGCGGCAGCCTGAAGAACGTCAACGTCGAGGGTATCAGCGAGAGCTGGACCAACATGGCCTGGTACGCTCAGGCCGAATACAACTACCTGAGCCGCTACTACCTGCAGGCCAACCTCACGCTCGACGGCTCGTCGCGCTTCGGCCGCGATGCCGGCAGCATCCACATCTTCAACGGCACGTGGGGCCTCTTCCCCAGCGTCCAGGCTTCGTGGGTGCTGACCAATGAGCCCTGGCTTGCCGGCGTCAAGGGTGTCGACCACCTGCGCCTCTCGGCCGGCTTCGACGTCAGCGGCAACGGCGACATCGACTACTACGCCGCCCGCAGCTTCTTCCGCTCGGCCCAGTTCCTCACCAAGGTGGGCTCTCTCTCCATCGGCGGCATAGGCAACACCGAGATACAGTGGGAGACCACGCGCCGGTTCAACGTGGGCCTCGACGCCTCGCTGTTCAACAACCGACTCGACCTGGCCTTCAACTACTTCAACTCCACCACCGACAACCTGCTCACCCTTCAGCGCGTGGGCTTCCTCTCCGGTCTGGACCAGAACTGGAGCAACGGCGGCAAGCTCAAGAACACGGGCTTCGACGTCAGCGCCAGCGTCAAGATACTGGCCCTCAAGGACTGGCAGTGGCAGCTCGGCGCCAGCGTGGGCCACTATAAGAACAAGATTAAGGAGCTGCCCGACGGCGCTCAGTATGTGGACACCGACGTCTTCGGCGCCACCGTCCGCACCCAGGTGGGCCAGGCCGCCAACCTCTTCTACGGCTGGCAGACCGACGGCGTCTTCAGCACCACCGAGCAGGCCGACGCGGCCGGACTATACATCCTGGACGACAACGGCGTGGACCACATCAGCTACAAGGCCGGCGACATGCGCTTCGTCGACATGGACGGCAACAAGGAAATCAACGATGCCGACCGCACCGTCATAGGCGACCCCAACCCCGACATCTACGGAAACATCTTCACCTCGCTGGCCTACAAGAACTTCAAGCTCGACGTGCGCATGAACTACTCGCTGGGCAACGATGTCTTCAACTACATGCGCCAGCAGCTCGAGAGCGGCTCGCGCTTCATGAACCAGACCACGGCCATGGAGCGCCGCTGGCAGGTAGAGGGACAGCAGACCGACGTGCCGCGCATCACCTTCCAGGACCCCATGGGCAACTCGCGCTTCAGCGACCGATGGATAGAGGATGGCTCCTACCTCCGACTGAAGAGCGTCACCCTCTCCTACAACATCCCCTTGAAGTCTGAGTTCATACAGGGACTGCAGATATGGGTGCAGGGCAACAACCTGATGACCTTCTCCAAGTACCTTGGCTCAGACCCCGAGTTCAGCATGACCGGCAGCGTCATAGGCCAGGGCATAGACCTGGGTCAGCTGCCCCAGAGCCGCACCATCGTAGCAGGAGTGAAGATTAACCTATAGTTAATAGTTTATAGTTAATAGATAATAGTTATGATTACCAAAATAAATAAAGCAGTAAAGTGGTTAGTGTGCATAGCGTTATTCACTATTCACTATTCACTATTCGTTAGTTGCTCTGATTTCTTCGACCAAGAGTCCGAGAATGTCGTCTACTCCGGCGAGGAGCACCTGGCCAACTGGTCTGACAGCGTCTACTCCGTCATGGGCATACTCAGCAAGATGCAGGCCATTGCCGACCGCACCATCCTGCTCGGCGAGGTGCGCGGCGACCTCGTCACGCTCACGCCCAATGCCTCGGCCGACCTGCGCGAGCTGGCCAACTTCAACGTCGACGACGACAACGTCTACAACCAGCCGCGCGACTACTACGCCGTCATCAACAACTGCAACTACTACATCGCCCATGCCGACACCGCCCTGAAGAGCAACCGCAATGAGTACATCTTCATGAAGGAGTTTGCCGCCGTCAAGGCCTACCGCGCGTGGACCTACCTGCAGCTGGCGCTCAACTACGGCTCGGTGCCCTTCGTCACCGACCCCATCCTCACCAAGGAAGAGTCTGAGCGCGACTACCCGCGCTACGACCTGGCACAGATATGCCAGTACTTCATCGACGACCTCGCCACCCTGCCCGCCCGCTACGACAACGAGTACCCCGGCTATGGCACCAACGTGCGCAACAACGACTCGCGCCTCTTCTTCTTCCCCCTCAACGTGCTGCGTGGCGACCTCTACCTCTGGCTCGGCAGCACCATGGGCAAGGAGGCCGGAAAGCCCTATTTCCGGCAGGCAGCGCAGTGCTACTACAAGTACATCAGCCAGCGCAACGGCACTAACACCGCCTACGCCACCGGCATCAGCTTCCGCATGTGGATGCCCGGTGCATCCACCTGGACGGGAACGCTCGTCAGCGACTTCTCTTCAGCCATGCTCTCAGCCGAGAACTACGACAATGCGTCGGAGATTATCACCCTCATACCGGGCGACTCCATTCGCGCCGAGGGTAACTACAGCGAGCTGCGCAACCTCTTCTGCTCGCGCGATGAGAACGACTACAAGGTCTCCATCTCGCCCTCGCAGCGCATCGTCGAAATCTCAGAGTCGCAGGCCAACTGTGTGCTGTCATCCAACGGCACCACAGCCACCTACGCCCCCACCGACCTCGGCGAGCACCGCACCGGCGACCTGCGCCTCTACACCTTCTGGGACATCAACTA
This sequence comes from uncultured Prevotellaceae bacterium, assembly GCA_946644025.1. The sequence continues at coordinate 13,911 of CAMPCG010000031.1, forward strand.
CATGACCGACTATAACCTCGGCACCCGCATCGAGCTACAGGACATCAACAAGTACCTCACGCGCAACATCCACATACAGCGCCGCATGTCGCTCTACCTTCGACTGGCCGAGGCCCTCAACCTGGCCGGACAGCCACGCATGGCCTTCGCCATACTCCAGCGCGGACTGAGCAACAAGGTGCTCCGACAGGATGTCTACAAGTATGCCAGCCAGGAAGACTCCACGTGGATTGCCTCCAACTTCGACTTCTCCGACGCCATCTACGGCACCCTCGAGGCCGAGGACATCATCAACGGCTACAGCGGCGTGCGCAACATGATTGGCATACACACCCGCGGCTCCGGCTGGACACCCCTCAACGAATACTACCGCTTGGACTATAAGGACTCGCTCACCGTGGACAGCATCATGCAGCCCGACAGCACCTACATCGGCCGGTTCAACGATGCCGCCTACCAGGCCATCAAGCAGCGCCAGATGGAGCAGGTAGACAGCCTCCTGCTCAACGAGGAGGCCCTGGAGCTCTGCTTCGAGGGCTACCGCTACTACGACCTCATGCGCTTCGCCCTCCGCGCCGACAATCCCGGAAAGTTCCTCACCGAGCACGTCAACAAGCGCAACGGCAGTGCCAACTCCGCAGGCATAGACCTCAACGACCGCAAGAGCTGGTACCTGCGCTGGGGCAACGGCAAGATAGGCTTCTAACCCTGAATTATTCGTACCACATTCGTGGCGCTATAGAAAAATAAGACAAAACCTGCAAAAACCGGTTCCCTTTGGTTTTTGCAGGTTTTATTTTGTTTCCCTAAAAAGACCGCGAAGCAGTAAGAGAGCGTGAGGCTCGACTTGCCGCAGAGAAACAAAACCGATACCAGAACATT
>CAMPCG010000032.1 GCA_946644025.1 uncultured Prevotellaceae bacterium
GGGGGGGGGGGGGGGGGGGGGCCTGTCCTTACTTGCGCTGGCGGCGTGCGTTGGCCGCCATGGTGTCGATGATGGTGGCTATGTCGGCCACGTCGACTACGCCGTCGCGGTTCACGTCGGCAGCGTTCTCAGGGATGCTGGTGTCGCCCGACATGCGGCTGATGACGGAGGCGATGTCGGCCACGTCGACTGAGTAGTCGCCGTTGACGTCGCCGGGCTTCTTCGCCACGACAGTAATCTTGGCGAACGAGCTCATGGCAGCCTCGGCCTCGGGGGCACGCATCACGCGCAGTATGCGGCTGCCGTCGGCCTCATCTCTCGTGGCTACGAGTTTCACCACGTTCAGGCGTGCGGTGTAGACACCTCCGGCCAAGTTCCTGTCCACGGCAAGTGTGATGTTCATTACATGGCCGGCATTGGCCTTCACCACAGCGTTCTCGTCGAGCGGTGTGGCAATGAATCGCCATGTGTTGGTGTTCGTGGTGGTGCCCATGCTGGAGTTCCACTTCTGGGCCATGAGCAGCATCTTGCCTCCGGCATAGTCGCCCACGAGTTCAGCCACGAAGTTGCCGTCGGCGTCCTCGGCCACGGTCACGCCCATGGGCAGTGTGAGGTCGAAATAGAAGGCGCTGATGTCCTGCTGGTTGTTCAGGAAGATGGGCATCTTCACCTGTCCTGCCGGTTCCGTCTGCACGTCCTCGGCCTCTACGATGGCGGGCACCTCAGGCTCGGCGGCCTTCTCCACGGTGACGGTGAACGATGATGCGGGCAGAGCCACCGACTGTGGCAGGTTCTCCAGGCTGCCGCGTGTGGCGAGTATGACTTTCTCCACCCTCACGGTGTATTCACCAGCGGGCAGCCCCATGTCGGCTTTGAGCGTCACCTCCATGAGCGGGCCGGTGACAAGGGCATCCATTTCGGTGTCCATGGTGTAGCCACCCAGCAGATAGCCGCCGTCACCGCACTCTATATCAAACTTTGTGCGGTCAGTCATCTCCTTCACCAAGGTGCGCCCATTCTTCTCGTTAGTGGCGATGCTGATACCTTCGGGCAGGTAGAGAACCAACTGGTAGCCGTTGTAGTCGGTGTCGCCGGTGGTGAGGCTGATGGTGGCGGTGGCTGTCTCACCGGCCGTCACGGTGATGTCCGTGGCAGTGACCATGTCCTCCACTTTCTCATCGACCTCGCCAATCTCGCGTATGTTGCGGAAGCCGCTCCAACCGTCATTGGCCTTATAGGCCTCCTTGCAGCCCTCAGGCACATAGAGGTCGTAGTTCGACTGGAAATAAATGGCGTTGCCGTTACAGGTAGGAGGAACCGTGGCGTAGGTAGTGAAGATGCACGGTATGTCGAGTTCCTCGCCGTTGTTCTTTGCGGTGGAGCTGCGGAAGGCCATGTCGCCAATCGTCCTGAGCGTGGAGGGCAGCGTGAAGGTGGGGATGACGTTGTTCCAGAAAGCCATCTCGCCGATGCTGTCCACACCCTCTGGGATGTTGACCGAAGCCAGGTTGACATCCATGCGGAAGGCGGAATGTCCGATATAGCTGATGCCGACGGGCAGCGTGACGGCTGTCAGCTTCTGGCACTCGCGGAACGACCATCCTCCGATGCCCACCACGCGGTAGCCCTCAATCTCGGCCGGGACGATAAGCTCGCCCTCGGTCTTTTTGCTGATGGCAGGACGCCAGTCGGTGGGGGCGACATCGTATGGCACGGCGTAGGTCTCCACGGTCATGGTGTTCTCGTCGAGCACGCGGAACTGCATGTCAATGCCCTGCTCGGTCTGAGCGGTGAATACGGTGCCCGTTGGGCGGTATTCCTCAATCTGGCCGAACTCTTTCCAGTATTCGGCCTCGGCGTAAGCCTCGCGGGTGCCTTTGGGTACGAGCAGCGTGGCGTCGGTAATGTATTTCAGGCCATTGGTTCCTACGGCCTTTTTGACAGGCGTGGCCATGCCCACCTTCATCACCGTCAGGCCCCACGACTTGCCGAAGGCGTCGTCGGCAATGCTGGTGATGGTTGAGGGCAGGATAATCTTTTCGAAGTTGTTGTTGTACAAGGCCATCTTGCCAATGTACTTCACTCCCTCGGATATTTCTATTGTTGTGCCATGCCACCACAGACACGTGAACGACTCATCGCCGATGCCCACCACGCTGTAGGTCTCTCCGTCGTTGGGGTTGACCACGGTGGCCGGTATGGTGAGGTTGCCGTTGCCGGTGAAGTAATGTTCGGTCTCGTTGTCGAAGAGTTCAATGGCCTTGGTGTATTTGAACTCCTCGCAGGGATAGGTCTCCACGGTGTGTGCCTTAAAGTCGGTGATGTGGAAAGACATCTGCCGTCCGTTCACCTCGGCTTTGAAATAGCTGAACGAAGGATTGGGTGCCGGTGTGGTTCCTACAGAACGGTCAATCACGATTGACGCAATATCCACTCCACCCGTGATGGCGATGAGGGGGATGTCGGTAGGCTCGGTGATGTTCGATGTCACGCGCCATACGAAGGTGAAGTTGCCGTCTTCTTCGCGGTCGTCGGAGGCCACGTTTATACCAGGCACAAGCCCGTCCTTGGGCTGCTTCACCACGGCGGCCATATCAGTTTCAATACGGAGGCCTCTGTCTGTGGCATCGGCATTGGCACTGCGTGCCCGCACGGTGATGGTCTGCCCGGCCATGAGCTGCGGCAGATATAGCTGCATCTTGTCGCGGTTGATGCGGAATTTGTTGCTGAACAGGATGGCGTTGTTTGAAATGCCCAGACCACTTAATCCAAGCGCCAGTCCCTCCAGTTCGGCTATCTCCACGCCGTTGGCGTAGAAGGGGCCTGTGTGCCTGACTGTCTCTTGTGCCCTGTTGAAAGTGCCGTCGTCGTTCAGCGTCACTTCCCATGTGTCGTCAGCCTGTAGATTGGCGATGGTCTCCTGACTCACACCGTTGGTGAATATCCATGAACTTGCGTCGTCCACCTCTATATAATAGATGTGGCATCCGTTGGTGTTGCGTATCTGCACGTCGTATGTGCCGTCGGCATTGGCAGCGTCGGCGGCATCGGTGGGCACCACCCATTCCTGGTCGGTGTAGGCAGTCACAGTGGGCACGGGGTTGCCCTCGGCATCCATCAGCTCTGGGCCTGTGTTTCCATGGCCCAGGAAGAGCTGCAAGCCACGTGAACTTGTCACCTTATGGCTCTCCACGCCGATGCGTATCTTGGCTCCTGCGGCCACGTTGGGGATGACGAGGTAGTTCTGTTCCTTACCGCCAAGCCACAGGTATGAAGGACCGTGGTAGGGGGCAAAGTCCGTACCGGTGGAGGTGAGGTCGCCATAGTTCACGGCGATGGCCAGCGAGCGGTTTCTCGTGTTGGTGTAGAGCAGTCCCTCCAGTTCAGCTATGGGCTGTCCGTTGGCTGTCAGTGTCACGCCGTCAGCCGTTCCATTGGCAGTCACCTCCCAGTAGCAGTTGCCGGCCGACAGCTGCGTAGGCTCGGTGTCGGCGGCCTTCTCAATGTCCGACCATCCTGCACCATCGGCTTTTAGGTTGGCAATGGTCGTTTCGCTCCATTTGGTGAAGTCCCATCGCCGTACATTGCCTGCCGTGGCCGAGCTTATTGCGGCGGCCAGCAGTAGCATGCAGATAGTAAGTTTTCTGTACATGATAAAATAGTTTTGGTTAATAAATAAATGATTTCGGCGGCAAAGTTAATGCTTTTTTTATGAACGGCGGGGGTCCATTTTTTCCCATTACAAAAAGGCCGCCATATCTCGTTTGACATGGCGGCCAGTGCTCGGAGTGAAGGGGGAGTGAAGGGGGAGTGAAGGGGAGGGGTGAGCGGCCACGCTTTGTCAATTTATAATAACATTCAAGTTTCTCAAGCTCGCCGATTCTTTTTTCAACACAGAGGACACGGAGGAGGGAAGCCCCACCCCCAGCCCCTCCAGGCCCCCTCTGTCTCCCCCCAGTGGGAGGGGAGCTTTCGCGGCTGAAGCCTCCCCATCGGGGCTTTTGGCAGTGAACGCAAGAGAATACCGCTGATGTCAAGAAAACTGACAGAAAACAGGGGGCTGCAAAAGTGTCGTTTTAGACAAAAAATGTGCACAAATGGCCCGGTTTGTGCAGGTTTTACCCACTCAGAACCTGCACAAATGGGCGGATTTGTGCAGAAAATGACCCTCTGAAACGGTGCTTTCGGCACTTTTTCTCCCCTAAAACGATTTTTTGGCGCTTTTTTCTTGGATTTGAATGGCCCCGACGGCGGTGGAAAACGCAGGGGCGTTACTGCGTGGAAATCGGGGGTGTTCATGGAAGTGTTTGTAAATGAACGCCTTCCGGTTTTCCTGCGCTCGAAATCATGTCGTCAGTGACCCGCAGTCTGGACGGATTAGGCTGAGGGCTTGCTTACGGCAAAGTCCGGGTTTGAAGTAAGCAAAGTCCGGGTTTGAAGTAAGCAAACCCATAGTTTGAGCCGTCCAAACTCCGAGGGCGATTATCGCCCCTCAAAACTCGCCTCTTTCTGCCCGACGTGCGTCCTCGTGCAGAATTTTGGAGTTATGAGGGGGTCGTTGTAAGTTTTTTTCGTCTTTTGATGATTTTGGGGGTGGGTGGTGAGAGGTGAGGGGTGGGAGGAATGTTCTGCGAGCGAAGTCTACCCCCTCACCCCAGGTCAGACGCGCCCGGCAACTCGCCTAAGGAGGAAATGGCTTTTGTCCATTTTTGCCCATTTTAATCTATGTCGGCATTTTCATGGCCTGTCAGTGTGGCCGAATGAAATAAAAAGCGTACCTTTGCACTATGATTACAGAAAATGAGCACATTGATGCGCTCCACCAGGCCGTAGAGGAGGCTCTGGGGCGCAGTCTGTCAACGGCAAAGGACTTCGACCAGCTCAGCGAGCGCATCTTCGCCCGCACGGGCGAAATGGTGAGCCGCAACACCCTGCGGCGCATCTGGGGACGCTTAGACGACGAGGTGATGCCGAGGCCGTCGACACTGAGCATACTGGCACGCTTCCTGGGCTACGCCGACTACAAAGCCTTCTGCACCGGGACAAAGGATTCCTCAGTCGAGGGGGACAGCAGTTCGCCCTTCTTCGGGCGGCGGCTGAGCGTCATCGACGGGCTGACACGAGGCGACAAGATCAGGCTGACGTGGCGACCGGGACGTGTGTGCGACGTGCAGTACAACGGCAGCCTGCACTTCAACGTGGTCCGTTCGGAGAACACACGACTGAAGCCGGGCGACACCTTCCTCTGCGGAGTTGTCATAGAGGGGCAACCGCTCTACCTGGACCAGCTGCAGCAGGGCAGCACCCCGCCCACAGCCTACATCTGCGGAAAAAACGGAGGCGTGTTCTTTGAGCGGCTCGAGGAAGACTGAAGTCCCACCCACCGCTTGTGGCCCAAAGGGACGCTTACGTAATGCAGTGGAGGGTTCTGCGAGAATTAGTGTGGATGTGTTATTCTAAGGAGTCTGGGAGTTTAGGAGTGGCACTTCGTGCCAATGGCCGTCAGCCGAGGAAGGGCTGTTGGCACGAAGTGCCACTCCTAAACTCCTATACTCCTTAGACAATAATGAATTATTGGAGCAGATACCCACACACTTTCTTGTATTAAGCTGAACGCTATGACTATAAATAAGGATAATAACCGCAATAGTTACTCATCCCCCCTCCCCTTGGGAGGGGCAGGGGATGGGTCTGATGGGGCTTCCGGATATATTAACAGCATCAAGGCGGAGGACATCTCCGCCGAGTTCACCGACGTGAGCATACTGCACACTTCGGAGTATAACGTTGTGGCCAAGGCGCAGCGCTACGGGCGCTGGTATATGCTGAAGGGCTGCAACGGCGCTTGCGACGACGTGGCACTGATGCAGCAGATGCTGCGCAAGGAGTTTGAGATACTCATACAGATGCAGCATCCGGGCGTGGTGCAGACCATGGGGCTGGAGCATGTAGAGGGGCTGGGGCTGTGCATCGTCATGGAGTACGTGGACGGCATCACCCTGAAAGAATGGATGGCCGACACGACCAAGGCCGCCACGAAGAGCACCGAGGCAATAAGGATAGCCGACGAGCTGCTCCAGGCCGTGGCCTACATACACTCGCTGGGCATTGTCCACCGCGACCTGAAGCCGCAGAACATCATGCTCACCCGCAACGGCCTGCACGTGAAGCTGATAGACTTCGGACTGGCCGACACCGACAGCTACGCCATGCTGAAGCAGCAGGCCGGCACTGTCAGGTACATGGCTCCCGAGCAGGCGGTAGCGGCACTGCCCGACGTGCGCAACGACATCTATTCGCTTGGGGTGGTGATGAGCGAGATGCCCCTGCCTGCCTACTACCAGCGGGTGTGGACACGCTGCCTGCTGCCCATCGACTCGCGCTACCAGAACGTAGACGAGATAAAGGCCGACATTGCCGGGCTGCACAAGCGCAAGACGCGGCTGCTCTACTGGGCAGTGGCGGCGGTCATGGCTGTGTTGCTGGGCGTCGTGGCCCTGCTGTCATGGCAAGTGAAGGTGATGGACAACGAACTGAACCGAGTGGCAAACGCCAAGGCCGACGCCATAGAGGCACTGCACCAACAGATGGACCGAACGCAGCTGACGCAGCACACCGACACGCTGACGCAGTGGGAATACCGATGGCCAGACCTCACGCAACGCGTCATGGCCGTCAACCAGTTCTGCTATGACTACATAGAGCAGCTGGACGAGCGATTCACCGCCGACGACCGCGACCACATACGGGAGGCGTTGCTCTCGGAGTGGCAGCAGTGGCAGCAGCAGATATACAAGCTCTCCACGGCGGATATTTCCAAGGAGAGGAGGGCAAAAAGAAGAAAGGAGTTTGGTATGTGATGGTTGTTTTTTGGGGGTGAGAGGTGAGAGGGGGGGGGTGAGAGATTAGACTTGCGGCAGAACTAACCTCTCACTCCCCACCCCTCACCTCTCACCCCCCAAAAAACAAGCCCCCCATCAGTCCCAGTTGGGCGCGAAGAAGCGGAACATGTTCCACACGAAGGAATTGCGGTATTGGTCGGCACTGGCGGCCGGCACGACGAGGGTGGCGAAGCGCATGGTGCGCTCGTCGAACACGTCGTTGTAGGAGTCGGGAGGCATGGCAGACTTTGCCTCTATACGGTTCAGACGGCTGCAACCCCTGAAGGCGTAGGGCCAGATGTAGCGCAGGCCGGGGGGCAGGACGATGGACCGCAGAGAGCGGCAGTTCAAGAAGGCCTGGTCGCCGATGTCCTTCATGCTGTCGGGCAGCACTACCTCGGTAAGACGACGGCAGTCGCCAAAGCAATGGCGACCCACACCCATGACGCGGAACACGTGGCCGTCGGGGGCCGGCATCAGCCAGGGCACCTCCACGCGCCCGGCGATGGTGGTGTCAATCGCAGCTTCCACGTAGCTGTTGACGCCCAGCGTCACAAACACCGAGTTGACAACCATGTAGGCGGCATCCACCTTCTTACCGTTGCAAAGGACGTAGCCGTGGAACATGTCATCACGTTTCCAGCGGCAATTGGACACCTTGTCTTGACCGTCGGCCGTTGTAAACTTCATACAGACGGCAGTCAGGGCAAGAAGCAAAATTCTCTTTATTATTATAGGGTGACGCATTAGCTGCTCTTCCTCTTCTTCATGCGGGCCAGACGCTCGTGAACGTCATGCCGGGTAAGGCGTATCTGATGACGGTATACCAGGCAGGCAAGGGTGAAATAGAGGGCGGTCTGAATCCAGAGCACGCGGTATTCGTCCACGACGTCGGAGAGCGTGCCCCCCATCTCGTTGATGCGCACGAAGGCACGGATGCCGAAGGTGCTGGGGAAGAGCCAGCTCACACCCTGCCACATACCGGGAATGCTCGACTGGGGCCAGCTGATGCCCGAGAGAAAGAGCAGCGGAATGGTGATGAACACCATGAGCAGCATGACGTTCTCGCGGTAGCGCACCAGACAGCTGACGAGGATGCCGAAGAAGACGCAGTCGAGCACGTAGGGAGTCATCAGCATGAGCAGCGGCTGCCACTGGCCGATGGCCGTGAAGTTGAACATGCGGGGAACGATGAGCACCAGGTAGGCCGTCATGGGAATGTAGACCATGAGATAGGCCATGGACTTGCCGATGACCGTGCGGAACATGCTGTGATACTGGCGGCTGAAGGGGATGAGGTTCTTGTAGGGGTTGCTCTCGCGTGCCGTGCCCGCCAGCATACCGATGCCCAGCACGAGGGTCTGCTGGATGATGAGCATGAGCACCGCCGGGATGATGAACGAGCCGTAGCCGCCGGTGGGGTTGAACAGGGCTACCTCCTCGAAGTCCAGCGGACGGGCCGAGATTTGCTCCTCACGAAGGGTGAAGTGGCCGCCACGCGAGGTCGTCAGCTCGCTGCCCATGAGCTGGGTGACGCTCTGCGCCGTCTGGTACACAGCCTTGTAGGCCAGCATCAGGCTCATGTCGCAGAAGACCGTTATCGTGGCCTGCTCCATGCGGCACAGGCGGGTCTCGAAGTCGGAGGGAATGACGTAGACGCCCTTGGCCAGCTGGCGGCTCACAAGCGAGCGCGCCTCGTCAATGTCGGCCGCATAGCAGAGCACACGAACGTCGGGAGAGGCATCTACGCGGTGGGCAAACTGGCGGGAAAGGGCGGTGTGGCAGTCGTCGACAATCACTACGGGTACCTCGCGCACCACCTCGTTGTTGTAAATCCAGGAGTAGAGCAGCGGGTAGAACAGCGGCACCAGGATGAAGAAGATGATCACTCCCTCGTCGTGCAGCATCTGCTTGAGCTCCTCGCGCCAGATGTAGCAAGTGTCGGCTATGTTACGGAATATAGACATAGGTAAGCATGGCGTTCTTAATCTTCTTCAGCACCAGCCAGGGAAGGATGGTGAAGGCTACCATGGCTGCCAGGTGGAACCAGGCCTCAAGCAGGGGGTAGCCGTTGAAGACGCACGTCTGGTAAATCATGAAATAATGGCGCAGGGGGAAGAGCCAGCTCAACGCCTGCAGCGGGCCGTCCATCGCCATGATGGGGAAGAAGGTGCCGGCCATGGAGAAACTGAGCACCGCCCACAGCGAGCAGATACTCATCGACATGCGCAGCGAGGGCATAAGGCCGAAGGCAAAGATGCCGAACCCCTGGGCTGCGGCCACCTGAAGCAAAGCCAGCAGCACCAGCATGGGCGTGCCGCCGGCATGGGGGAAGCGCAGGATGCCGAACACGTAGTATTCGTAGATGAAGATGACGGCAAGGAAAATGAGCGTCTGGGGCAGTATCTTGCCGATGATGGCTACGAGGATGTTGCCGTCGGCCTCGGCCAGCCACTGCTTCGACGTGCCGAACTTCAGCTCCGTGCCCAGGCTGTAGGCCGCGATGAGAAACATGAAGAGCATCATCAGGCCGGGCACAAGCGACGTGGTGATGAACACGTTGTAGTCGGTCCAGGGATTCTGAATCTGGTGCAGGTCCAGGCGGATGGGCTGCAGCAGCGCCTGAATCTGGGCGTCGGTGGCCCCGCGGGCCCGCAGCATGGACTGGCCCACAGCGGCACTGCCCAGCGTGGAGATGGTCTTCAGGTCCTTGTAGACCAGGGAGCCGGCGGTGACGCTCGACATGGTGTAGTAAAACGAAATCTTGGGCTGACGGCTGGCCAGCAGCTTGGCGGTGGTGCCTTTGGGAAGGAGCAGGAACCCGTAGATGTGGTTCTCCTGAATGGCGCGACGGGCCTCGGCCATGCTTGAGTAGCGGGCCACGACGCGGGTGTTCTGGAACGCATCCATGCGGCGCACCAGCGAGCGGGTGGTCGACGTGTTGTCAAGGTCGACAACGCCGATGGGCATGTCCTCGGGCTGGCCGTCGGTGAGCATACCGGTGAAGAACACCATCACCAGCAGCGGGAACACTACCATGCAGAACCCGTAGATGGGGTTCTTCGACATGATGCGGCTCTCGCGCACCATCAGGTGCCAGATGTCCTTTAAGTACTTGTACATTATGGCTGCCCCTTCACCTATACTTCCATTATTTCACTATGAGCGACATACCGGGGCGCAGACCCTCGAACTTCTCCGTGGGACGGGCCCTCACCTCAAAGGTGCGTAGGTCGTACTGGCCGCTGGCCTTCGTGGCTTTCCACACGGCGAAGGAACCCTGGTCCTTGAGGTAGTACACCTTCATCTTCACCTCCTTGTTGAAGGCGGGTACGAAGGCGCTGATCTCCGAGCCTATCTGCAGCGCGCCGAGCTGGTCTTCGCGCACGTTGAACGTTCCCCACAGGTCGTCCATCATCGAGATGGTCATGATGGGGCTGCCGGTGCCTACCAGCTCGCCCACCTTGGGGTAGATGCTGCTCACCTCGCCGTCCATCTGGGCCGTCTGCACCGTCTCGCCGATGTAGGCGCTGACCTCCTGCACGGCTCCGCGGGCCCGCTCCAACTGTGCCTGTGCGGCCAGCTTCTCTTCCTGGCGGGCACCGTTGACGGCCATGTCGTACTGGCTCTGGGCGGCCTGCACCTGTGCCTTCGACGACTTGTAGAGTGCCTCGGCCTCGTCGCGCTTCTGGGCGCTGACCACACCCTCAGCGAAGAGGCGCTGCACGCGGCCGTAGCTCTTCTCGGCTATCTCCAGGCCGGCCTTGGCCTGCTGCAGCAGCTGGAAGGCTCCCTGCACCTGCTCTTTGCGGGCACCGTTCTTGGCCATGAGCTCCAGGGCGGCGGCACCGGCCTCCGCTCCTTGGGCCTGCTGCATCTTGGCGCGCACCTCGGGGGCGTCGATGATGGCCAGCGTGTCGCCGGCGTGGACGTAGTCGCCCTCCTTCACGCGAATCTCAAGGATGCGGCCGGGCACCTTGCTCGACACGCGATACTCCTCGACTTCCACCTGGCCCTGCATGAGGTCGGGGGTGCGGTCGAAGATGAAAAAGCCGATGATGGCCACGATGATGACTACCGTGGCAAATCCAAGGATGGCCAGCAGGATGTTCCTATGCTGTTGTTTTGACTGCTCTGACATAATTGTATTTGTTATTTATTGATTTACTATTTACTGGTTACTGGCCCCACCCCCAACCCCTCCCCCGAAGGGAGGGGAGCTTTCTCGGCTTAAGCCTCCCCCTCGGGGGGAGGTTGGTGGGGGCCGTGCCGCTTACCTCAGGACTCCGAGCGCTTTTCGCTGCTCTACGAGTGCCAGCTTCTGCTCTATGTTTGCGTCGATGACCTGTGACTGTGCCTGTAGCCATGCCGTCTGTGCCTCCATGACGACGGTGGGCGTGATGACTCCCTCGCGGAATCCGATGTTGGCCGTGCGCAGGTTTTCCTCGGCCCGCTCTATGCTCTTCTGTGCCAGTGAGAGGCGCTTGGCAGCCTCTGCCACCTTGAAGTCGGCCTGGCTCACCTGCAGGTTGATGAGGTCGCGTGCCTCTTGCAGCTCCAGGTTGGCAATGGCGGTTGCACCCTTGCTGGCGCGCACCTTGTAGGCCACGTCGCCCCAGTTCCACAGGGGTATGCGCACAAGCACCCCGACGTTCCAGAATCCGCTGAAGCGCTTCTGGAAACCGTTGAAGACGTTGGGGTTGCTCACGGCATAGCCTCCCGTGAGAGCCACCTGCGGCAGGTTGCCGGCTTTCAGTATGTTGGTTGCCTGCCGGCTCATGTCCACCACATTGGAGAGCATTCGCAGCTCGGGGCGTAAGGCGCCCCCTTCGGCCCCCTCTTCGGCCCCTGAGGGGGCTACTATAGATTCTGGGGCAGAAGGTGTCGTGCCGGAGGTCTCGTCTTCCAATGTGATGCTCTCGTTGAGGGGCAGGCCGATGACCTTGCAGAGCAGCATACGCGAGAGCGTCAGTCCGTCGTCCACTTTCTGGACGGCCATCTGCGCTTCGTTTACCTTCACGCTGACGCTCAGTCCGTCGCTGCGTGTGGCCACGCCCTCCTCAATCATCTTCTGCACGTCGCCGTCCAGCTTGGAGACGAGCTGCAGGTAGCTCTCGGCCAGCTGCTTCTTGTGGTAGAGCGACACCACCTGCCAGTAGGCCTTGTCGGTCTCGTAGATGACGTTTTGCCGCCTGGCGTCGGCCGAGTTTCCGGCCATCTCTTCGCCCAGGTCGGCCAGCCGGTTCATGGCAATGATGCTTCCGCCCATGAACACCGGCTGGGTGGCCATGATGGAGCCCGCCCAAAGGTTGCGCGTGTCGGTGTTGAACGCATCGACGATTTTCTCTCCCAAGGCATTCATGATGCCAGCGGTGCCGTTCATGGTCTGGCCCATGAACTGCTGGAAGTCGCCGGCCATCTGCTGCACCTGCTGTGCGGGTATTCCTGCCTGCACGAACATCTTCCCTATGTTGGCCATCTGTGCCTCCAGTCCCGGCCCCAGGCTTCCCTGCATGGCCCCCACGGTGGTGGTGCCCAGCTGTGAGAGGTCGGCCTGCATGTCGTTGCTGAGCAGCGATATGGGCTTGCTGGTGTGCTGGTAGGTGCCTACTGCCGAGACGTGTGGCAGGTACTTCGTGCGTGCCGACCGTTTCAGGTTGGCGGCTACGTCTTGCTTCACGCGGCTCACTTGCAGTTGCTTGTTGTTGCGCAGGGCCATGGCGCGGCAGCTGTCAAGCGACAGTAGCGTCTGCGCCCCGAGGGTACTGAGTGACAGGGAACAAATAATGATTGACAAACCGATTCTTTTCATCGCAAGACCAGTTCAACGAAACAATAATTGGATAATCTGTATGATGTAAGTCGTAGTTAGTTGAATGTGAATGTGCGCGTGCCGATCATGTTTCCCTCGGCGAAGATGCTCACGCGGTATTCTCCTGCCTCGAGGAACTCGTTCACGGGCCAGTAGGTCTGCAGGGTAAGTTCCTCGCCGGTATATTCGGCCACCTTCTTCATGGAGTACTCCAGCTGCCGGTTCTCGTAGGGGAATGTTCCGGCGGTGAGGGTCTGTCCTCCCGGTGTCTGTATGCGCACGTAGAAGGTGCGGTTGCCGTTGGTGGCGGTCACGTTTCGGGCGATGGTGAATCCCACCTGCAGCGTGGTGCAGTCTTTCATCTTCTTGGCCGTCTTGTTGCGCTTGTTCAGTGCCGTCATGTTGATGCCTGTCGCGTCGAGCTGTGCGGCTATGGCCACCTGCTCCTTGAGCGTCTGCCGCTCGTGCTGCAGCCCCTGGTTCACGCTCTTCGACTGTGCCAGCTCGTCCTTCACCTGCGTGTTCTCGGCCACGAGGGCCTGGTTCACCTGGTTCAGCGAGTCCACCATGCGTATGTATTGGCGGAGCACGTTGCGCACGGTGGCCAGCTCTTTCTTCAGGCGAGTAATCTCGCGGGCGTCGTCGGCCTTCACGCGCTTCAGCTCTTCGAGCAGCTGCTGGGTGCGCATCTGCTCCTGCGTGAGCTGCTCGATGATGCTGTCGTTGTTTATCTGGGTCATCATCTCGCTGTATTGCAGGGTGAAGCGCTCGTACTCGTTCTCCATCTCCTGCTTGTCCAGCTCGGCCAGCTCGCGCATCTCCTGCTTCTCCTGTTCCAGGTTGCGGTTGTCCATAAACAGCCACACGGCCACGCCGGCAAGGGCCAGGATGAGCAGTATGGCTAAGGCGATAAGTAGCTTTTTCATGTCTTTCTTTCTTCCTATATATAAATAATGTATAGCAGACCCTCGTGCTTTGAGCCGTCCCAACCCTGAGTCTGAGCCGCCGGAATACCATGACCGAGCCGCCGGGACTGCGGGTTTGAGCCGTCCTCACTGACAGGGCACTTACTTCGTCGTGCAAAGTTAGTGGTTTTACTCAAAAGCGCAAAATCTTTTTGCATTTTTTGGCGATTCCGAGTTTTTGTCGTACCTTTGCGGCCCGAACATCAACCAACGCGAAGAGAATTATGGACGAACAAATGAAACAGATTGGCGAGCGTCTGCGCGGTCTGCGCGACGTGCTCGACATCGAGGTGGGCGAGGTGGCCCGCCTCTGTGGTATCAGTGAGGAGCAGTATCTGGAGATGGAGAACGGCACCGGCGGCCTGTCGGTGGCCAATCTTCAGAAGATAGCCAAGGAGTATGGCGTATCGCTCGACGTGCTCATGTTTGGCGAGGAGCCTCACATGCGCAACTATTTCCTCACCCGCAAGGGTCAGGGCCTGCGGGTGGAGCGCCGCAAGGCCTACAACTACGAGAGCCTGGCCAGCGGATTCCGCGGTCGCAAGGCCGACCCCTTCATCGTCACCGTCGAGCCTAAGCCCGACGACACGCCCAAGGAGATGAACTCCCACTCGGGGCAGGAGTTCAACATGGTGCTGGAGGGCGAGATGGAACTGACCATCGGCCAGAAGGTGCTCACCCTGAGCGAGGGCGACAGCATCTACTTCGACGCCACACAGCCCCACGGTATGCGCACGCTCAACGGAAAGCAGGTCAGGTTCCTGGCCATCATCTTCTGACCCCACACTCACCCACAGCACCCACAACACCCACAACACCCACAACACCCACAACACCCACAAAAAACCACTAGAATGGTAGAGAGATTTTT
>CAMPCG010000033.1 GCA_946644025.1 uncultured Prevotellaceae bacterium
CCTACGGCACGGCTGCATGGCTGGCTACCCTTATCTGATGCCTCCGGCATCTTGCGCCGCTACCAAGATGTGTATAGGTATATTCTATAACTTACAATAATTACGCGCAGCCTCTCCCCTCCCCTACATGGGTCTACCGGGGGGATTGCACACGCAGTTGACGATTTGTTACTTATTTATTAATTATTCTTTCATTTTGTGCACAAAATGAGGAAAAAGTCGTACCTTTGCCCCTGTTTTTATCCTCAACACACAAAACTATGAACAAAAAGTTTACTTTTCTTCTGGTAGTCGCCACCCTTTTGATGGCACTATCCATCCAGTCTCAGAATGTCAGGCAGGCGCTCAGGAAGTCTGCCTTGACGAGTGCAAAGTTTTTAGGCAAGGCCGTCAAGCCCAACCCCAACCTCTCCCCAGGGGAAAAAACCACCCTCAACCCCACCCCAGGGAAGGTGAGTTTGTATAGTTCTGCCGCCCCCAAGTCTAAAAAAGCCCCCCTCCCCTGGAGAAGGGTCGGGAGTGAGGCTTCTGGTGCTGAGCCGCAGAACGTGCCCTACGACGCCGACTTCTCGAAGACGGACGAAGCACTGAACGACTTCATCATCATCAACAACAACGACGACACGAGCGACGGCGAGCCCTGCACGTGGACATGGAGCGCAGGCAACGGCGCCTACTACGTGTACAACCAGGACGGCGCGACGGCTGCCGACGACTACCTCGTGCTGCCCGTCAACCTGCAGGGAGGCAAGGCCTACGAGGTGAGGGTCAATGCCGCCACGTGGAACTATCCCGAGGAGTTTGAGGTGGTCGCCGGAACGGAGTGCTCGGCCGAGGGTCTCACCACCACCGTCATACCGAAGACCACGCCCGAAAACGACCCCGCCGACTACACCGGCATCTTCACCCCCGAGGCCGACGGTCTGTACTACGTCGCCGTGCACGCCATCTCGCCGGCCGACCTCTACATACTGAGCGTCTACCGTTTCTCCATCGACATTGCCCCCGACCCGGCAGCCCCGGCAGCCGTGGCCGGCTTCGCCGTGGGTCAGGTTGCGGGCCAGCTGAAGACCATCGTCGAGTTTACCGCCCCGACCGAGGCCATCGGCGGCGAAGCGCTGACGGGTAACGTCACCGTCGAGGTGTCGCGCGACGGCGAGGTGGTGGCCACGCTGACCGACCTGGAGCCCGGCTCGGAGCAGAGCATCGCCGACGAGGTACCCGCCGAGGGCACCTACCGATATGAGGCCGTGGCCAGCAACGCCGCCGGAAAAGGCCGCAAGACCGACGCCGTGAACGTGAAGGTCACCATGCCGAAGACGCTGCCCTACACCGTGGACTTCGGCGACGTAGACGCCTTCTACGACATGCAGGTCATAGACAACAACGGCGACGGAAGCACATGGACCTCGACCTACCACGAGGAGGAGGAGATGACCGCCGCCTACCAGTACAACTGGGACAACCCCGCCGACGACTACCTCGTGTCGCAGCCCCTCAGGCTGCAGGGCGGAAAGAGCTACGTGGTCACCGTGCGCGCTGCCGCCAACAGCGAGAGCAGCCCCGAGCGAATGGAGGTGGTGGCCGGCACAAGGCCCACCGCCACGGGGCTGAACATCAGCGTCATTGGCACTACAGACCTTACGTCGGGCGTATTCAGCGAGTATGAGGGCACGTTTACCGCCGAGAAGGACGGCATATACTACGTGGCCATACACGCCCTCTCCGACCCCAACAGCTACTACCTCTACGTCACCAACCTGACCGTGGAGCAGGGCCCCGAGCCTACCGCGCCCGCAGCCCCGACGCTGACGGCAGAGCCCGCCGCCGAGGGAGTACTGAAGGCCACGGTGCAGGTAGAGGCACCGCAGCAGTGCATCGACGGCTCGGCCCTGACAGCTATCACGAAGCTGGAGCTATACCGCGACAACAGCCTCATCGCCCAGCAGGAGAACGTCAAGCCGGGAGCCACCGTCAGCTTTGACGACGAGGGCATCGAGGCATCGGGACTCTACAACTACCACGCCTTGGCCTACAACGAGAACGGCAAGGGCGAGAAGAGCGAGAAGCTGGCCGTCTACGTGGGTGTGGACCAGCCCGCCGAACCTACCAACGTGCAGGCCGTGGACCACGGCGCCACCGTGGACTTCAGCTGGGACGCCGTGACGACGGGCGTACACGACGGATATGTGAAGCCCGAGGACATCACCTACGACGTGTGGACGCTGACCGTGTCGCCCTACTTCGTATTCTTTAACGACAAGGTGGCATCGGTCACCGGAGCGACGGCCGTCACCGCCGACTACAACACCGACGAGGGCGAAGAGCAGGGATATACCTATTTTGCCGTCAGAGCCATCAACGAGTCGGTGGCCTACGAGGACAAGGCCGAGTGGGGCTACACCTCGCTCTTCACCGGAAAGCCCTACGACATGCCCGTAGCCGAGGGATTCGCCAACGAAGAGCTGCACTATTTCTGGGAGTCGAACGGCTTGATTATGATTGCCGGCTATGCCTCCGACAACGACGGCTCGGCCATGGCACTGCTCACAGAGACCGCAGGCAACGTGCTCTTCCTGTCGGGTAAGCTGAACCTCAACGGCACCACCGACCCCAGGATGGTCTTCTCAGCACTGAGCCCCAACATCAGCCAGCTGCACATACTGGGCGACATGGACGGAAAGGGAGACTGGCAGCTGCTGCAGACGGTCACACTGACCGACGAGGACTACCAGAACTACCAGGTGTCGCTGGCCAGCCTGAAGGACCACGAGCGCTACGCAAGAATCGTGTTCCTGGCCGAGTACAAGACAGCCGCCACTGCCGACGACGAGGGCAACCTCACTGACTACGGCGACTACATCTTCATCGACGACATCCGCATAGGCGACTTCAAGGACAACGACCTCGCCACCCTCATCAGCACACCCGAGAGCGTGATTGCCGGCCACGAGACCACCCTGCTGGTGGGCGCTCAGAACGTAGGCATGATGCCGTCCACCGGCTATACGCTCACCGTCAAGGCCGGCGAGAAGGAACTGTACAGCGAGAACGTCACAGAGACGCTGTCGCCCTTCACGACAAGTGTGACGGAGGTTAAGATGCCCACCACCATCTTCGACGAGGCCGGCGACATGAACGTCACGGCTACCATCACCTACGAGGCCGACGAGGACAACGACAACAACACGGCTTCGGGTGTCGTCGTCATCGTAGACCCCGACCTGCAGGCTCCCGAGAACCTCGTGGCCGAAAAGACCGCCGAGGGAGTAGAACTGGCATGGACAGCCCCCGTACCCACGGCAAAGGAATATACCGAGGACTTTGAGAGCGGCACGGGAGACTTCACGCAGATAGACGCCAACGCCGACGGACAGGGCTGGGTATACATGAACGGCGAGGTGAAGTCAAACAGCGGAACGGGCGTCATGCAGTCGTACAGCTGGGTGCCCGAGGGAGTGGGCGCCGTGACACCCGACAACTGGCTCATCACGCCGCTGGCCATACTCGACGGCACGTTCAGCTTCTGGGCCTCAGCACAGGACGGAGAGTGGACCGACGAGCACTTCGCCGTCTACGTCTCTACCAAGGGCAACGAGTCGGCCGACGACTTCGAGATGGTCTCGGAGGAGTTTGTCACCTCTGGCTTCCCCCAGGAGTACACCGTAGACCTGAGCAGCTATGAGGGAAAGACGGGATACATCGCCATACGCCACTTCAACTGCTACGACAACTTCGCCATGGTCGTAGACGACATCTCGTTCACGATGGCTCCCGCCGTCCTGCAAAGCTACAACGTCTACGTAGACCAGCAGCTCGTGGCCACCGTCAAGGGCGAGACCACTACCTACACCGCACTGGCCGACCAGCTGACCGACGGCGACTGCACCTTCGACGTGACCGCCGTCTATGAGGGTGGCAAGGAGTCGAGACCCGCAACGACGACCATCACCATTACAACCGGCATACAGCAACTGGCAACAGGCGGGAAGCCCGTCGACGTCTATAGCTTAGACGGCAAGCTGCTGCGCCGCCAGACCTCGACACTGGAAGGCCTGAAGGGCATTTACGTCATTGACGGAAAGACCGTGATGGTGAAGTGAGGAAGAGTTAGGAGTTAGGAGTTATTTAAGAGTTAGGAGTTAGGAATTAGGAGTTAAGAGTTGCTGCGCCGAATGAACTCCTAACTCCTAACTCTTAACTCCTAACTCTTAACTCCTAACTCTTAACTCCTAACTCCTAACTCTTAACTCCTAACTCCTAACTCCTAACTCCTAACTCCTAACTCTTAACTCCTAACTCCTAACTCTTAACTCTTAACTCCCCTGGCGCTTCAGCACGCTGTAGGCGTCATACAGGCCCAGCTCCCCAGCCTTGCTAAGGTCGGAGCGGGCCTTTTCTTTGTCGCCGCTGTTCAGGTAGCAGATGGCGCGGTTGAAGTAGGCCTCGCCCAGGTTGGGCTCCTGCTGCAGGGCGGCGGTGAAGTCTTCAATGGCCTGCCGCAGGTTCTCACGCCGTGCATGGATGCAGCCGCGGTTGTAGAGCAGATAGGCGTTGTGCGGGCGCAACTCCAGGGCGTGGTTCAGGTCGGCAAGCGCGCTGGCCGTAGCCAGCTCGGTGTTGGCGCCCTCGCTGGACTGGAAGAGGCTGATACGCGCACGGCAGACGGCACGCTGCCACAGGGCAAGGACCGACGTGGAGTCTATCTGCAGGTAGGTGGAGAGGTCGTCAATGGCCTGCTGGTTGTCCTGGATGACGGTGTAGGCAATGGCCCTCATCAGCAGGTCGTCGACAGCCTGGCCAGTGTTGCGCGTGGTGTTGATGGCCGCGGTGAGCGAGTCGATGTAGAGGAAGAAGCGGGCCGACAGCTCGTCGGAGAGCGAGGGATGGCCGCACGCCACATAGACGGGACGGCGGCTGACGGCGGGGGGCGATTGCAAATCGCCCGTAATAGACGGGACACCCTTGACAGACGGGGAACTGCTGGCGGACGGGACGCGGCGCTGGTTGAGGGCGTCGACGTCGCGGTCGAAGGCGATGTTGGCACGCACCTCGTCACGAATCTTCACCAGAGAGAGGGCAAACATGGGCTGCAGCTCGAGGGTCACGCGGCGGTTCTGCACCCGACCGCGGTAGTCGTTCTCGTACTCACGCTCGGGCTCCTGCTGGTCTTCGACCACGAGCTGGTTGTACTTCTCCAGGTCTTCGTCGCTGCGCTTACGCATCTTGGCGGGGTCCAGGCGGGGCTGCGTGCCGTAGAGGTGCTTGTAGAGGCGGGCACGGTAGACGGTGAACTCGTCCTGCTCGGCCTTCTTCGTCATACCCAACCGCCGGTAGCAGGCGGCACGGAACTCCAGGCCGGTCCAGAAGTTGGGGAACTCGTCGATGACCTTCGAGTAGTCGCGTATGGCGGCGCGCAGGTCGCCGGTCTTGTCGAGCAGCACGGCGCGGTTGAAGAGGGCGAGCATGTTGTCGGGCTCAAGGCGCAGCACGAAGTCGAAGTCGGTGATGGCGCGGTTGTCGTCGCCCACCTGGGCGCGCAGCAGTCCGCGATTGTAGTGGCCCAGGAAGTTGTTGGGCTCCAGGTCGAGGGCCATGTCATAGTCGGCCATGGCACCGCGCAGGTTGTTCTGGTGGAAGCGGGCCAGCGCCCGGTTGATGTAGTAGCCGCCGCGCTTTGGCAGCAGGTGTATGGCATGGTTGAGCTGCTCCTCGGCCTCGTTCCACTCCTCGCGCGAGAGGCTGATGATGCTTCGCGCTGCCCATGTCTGCCCGTCGTAGGGGTCTATGTCGAGGCTCTTCTGCAGCGCTTCGATGGCCTTCGTGGTGTCGTTCTGCTGCATGTAGACATCGGCGCGCATGGCCCAGGCCGTGGCGTACTGGCTCCAGCGGGCCTGGACGGTGTCGAGCTCGAGGAGGGCGGCGTCGTAGTCCTTGTTCTGTATGCGGCAAAGTATGCGGTTGTGCCACAGTCCGCGGTTCTCGGGGTCGTAGCGCAGGGCGCGGGTATAGTCGCCGACGGCCTCGGCATACTTCTTCTGCTGTATGCGCGTCAGTCCGCGCAGCTCGTAGATGTTCACCACGTAGGGATTGCGCTGCAGCGCCTCCGTGCAGTCGCGCTCAGCTCCGTCGTAGTCCTCCAGGTAGTACTTCGCCACTGCGCGGAAGAACCACGGCTCGTAGAGGTAGGGCTTGGACAGGATGGCCTGGTTGAAGTACTGCATGGAGAGGACATAGTCCTCGTAGAACAGCGCCGACCGCCCTATGGTCACCAGCCGGTCGGTGTTGTACTGAGCAAAGGAAGGGAGGAGCGAGAAGGGAGAAGTGAGAAGTAAGAGCAGCAGGACTTTGACATCGCGGGAAAACCGCGAGGGGCGGGAGGCTTTCTCATCACGGGAAGATAGGGGCTCCACATGTACGGCGACGTGGGTCTCTCGGCCGTAGTGCTCCCTTAGGACGTCCTCCACCTGCGAGGCCTTGTCGTGTGCCTGATGCAGGGTGATGTTGCCGTCCATGACGATGTGCAGCTCGATGGCGTAGTGATTGCCGATGCGGCGTGTACGCAGGGCATGAGGTTTCGTCACTCCAGGTACAGAGGCAGCAAGGCCGAGAATCTCGTCCTCAACGGCATCGGGCAGCGACTGCTCCATAAGGTCGCCGATGCCATTGCGCAGCAGGTCGACAGAGACCTTGACGATGAAGAGACCGACGATGACAGAGGCGATGGGGTCGAGGACTGCCCAGCGCTGGCCCAGGAAGATGGCTCCGCCAATGCCCAATGCCGTGCCGACAGACGAGAGGGCATCGCTGCGGTGATGCCAGGCGTTGGCCTCGACGGCCTGCGAGTTCAGCTGGCGGGCCTTCAGCATGGAGTATCGGAAGATGGCTTCCTTGAGCACTATCGACAGCAGGGCGGCCCACAGGGAAAGCATGCCAGGAGACTGGAGCTGACTGCCGCCAGCCCAGGCCACAATCTTCATGACCCCGCTATAGAGGATGCCCGCCGCCACGACGAACAACGACATGCCGATGAGCGTCATGGCCAGCGTCTCGTATTTGCCGTGGCCGTAGTCGTGGGTCTTGTCCTTGGGCTTGCCGCTGATGCGGACAAACAGCAACACGATGATGTCGGTAAGGAAGTCGGACAGCGAGTGGACGGCATCGGCAATCATGGCGGCACTATGGCCGACGATGCCCGCCACGAACTTCGCCAGGAGCAGGACGACGTTCACCGCCCCGCCCAGCAGCGTCACATGATATATTTTCCGGTTTCTTTGCTTGACAGAATCTTCCATAGGTCTATCGTGAATAGCTCACGTCCAGATGGTGGAGCATGGTGGTGCTCTCACCGCAGGAGCCGGTGTGCTGGATTTGTATGCCGCCGAAGGTGTTGGGAGCCACAGTGGCTTTCAGGTCTACCTCGTGGGGAAGGACGGAGTCAATGGGCTTGGGTGTCTGTGTCTCGACATGTGCCGAGAGCAGTCCGTCGGTATAGTCGAGGCGGATGGTGCAGCCGGTACGGTAACAGGTGGCCGAGACGGGGTCGGTGAGTGGGGTGACGACACCGTCTTTATACTCCACCAGGAGGAAGTCGACGGCCTTGGCGAGCTTCACCGTACGGATGATGCGCAGTCCGTAGCCCGTCAGCGTCCGGGTGTCGAACTTGAGGCAGACGTCCATGTACTGACCGGTGGCCGAGCCGAAGCCCTGACCGGCGGTCTTTGTGGGGTCAACCTGCAGCGTCAACGACATATTATTATAGGTACGCGTGACGGGAGTGTACATCAGCCGGGCACCGCGCTGTGCCTGCAGCAACCCTTTGCCCACGGCGCCGTTGTAGCCCTCGCCGTATTCCCACATCGGCTTCTGGCGGTCGAAGCTCCAGGTATATTCCGAGGTGTCGAGCGGCTTGTAACCATCTACCGTCCAGGAGTCGGGTGCCAGTCCCTCAGACCATCCGCAACGAATGTCGCTGAAATCTGTTTCCAGACCGTATTCCCCCGTGATGTCTTTATCCGTGATGCGCCTGCTGGCCACTTCGGTCATGTCGCCCTGCGGACTACGCTGATGGGCAGGACGTATGGTGGCCATCACCCTGCGGCCAACATCTCCGGGCCGGAGCTTGTAGAAAAGCTGCGGCCCGTCGTTGCTCCAGGCCAAGGTCACTTCCTTCTGGCAGTCATCGTCGTCGAGGCGGCTCCAGCCGATGAACGACTCGTCACGCCGTCCCTGCAGGTCAAGGCTGTAGTCCAGACTTGCAACGCCGTTCTCTATCCTGATTTCAGGTTCTTTCAGGAACGTTGGAGGAGGCAGCTGCGAGGGCTGCAGCACCACCTGACAGACGGCTTCACGACCATCGGCCGTCTTGGCAATGATGCAGAAGTCGGCAGGCTCGTCGCTGTCGTTCGTCATCTGGAAGGCGGTGGTGCCTGGCTGACCAGGGGTTGTCTTCACAAAAGGCTCAAAGCCCGGCTCCACCGTCCAGCTGACGCTGCTGTCAGACGTAAGGGTGAGCGATGCGGGAGAGCGCAGGGCAGCCTCGTGCTGGCTGATGGGGAGGAAGGGGATTGAGAGGTGTGGGGATTGCAAAACGCCTTGAACTGTGAGGGGCGCGGGAAGGGTGTTCTCCTTCTGTCGGCTGCCGATGACGTAGGGCCGCCCGTTGAGCGTGAAGTCCTGCTGATAGCAGCGCAGCCACCGCTGGGGATAGGCCGTCCAGCCAACGTAGCTGCCCTCGGGGGCATGGTATCGGCACCCGACAACGGTCACGGGCCCTCCCTGCTTGCAGAAATAGGTCTCGCGGTTGGAGGTCTTGACGTAGAAGTCGCAGTCGTAGAAGAGCGGCCCGCTGCCGAAGGTGCTCCACATAGGCTTCGCGCCGTAGAGGTCGAAGTCGCAATGGCGGTAGACGGCATGGCCGCCGTTGAGCGCATCGTCGGTACACTCGAAGTGGCAGCTGTCGTACAGGCTCTCGCGGGCGCCGTTGAGGGGGTTCAGGTTCAGCCGGCTGATGAATCGCACCTTGCGTGCCGTCAGCCGCCGGCCGTGTACATAGCCCACGTGGGCCTGGGTGATGGCGTCGCTGCGTTTCTTACGGCTAAGTTCAGGACGGAGCGGGTAGTCGAGGTCTACGTTGCAGTAATTGCCCAGCGTCATGTTCTCCACCGTCAGCTCGTCGACGTGCATGTCGAGCATGGTGAAGTTGCCCACGGCCCCCTGCATCTGTCCGCGCTGTGCGGCCAGCACCACGTCGTGCGGTCGCTGGCCCAGGCCGACGAGCGTCAGCTTCTTGGTGCGTATGACCATGCCGAAGGGCTCGCGGCCGTTCTCGCCACGCACCACGTCGGGCACGTCGGGGTTGTCCACCCAGTAGACCCACGGCTTTATATAGAGCGTCGTGGTGTCCTTCAGCTGGCGCACGGCCTCCCGCAGGTCGTTGAACACGAAGGGCCGCGACCGGACCTCGGCGTCGGTCAGCGAGCCGTCGAGCATCAGGTGGTGCTCGTCCACCGTGGGAACGTTCTGCCCGCGGACATCCACGAGCCCTGCAGCCAGGAGGATTAAAGCCAATAGTCTCATCGCCGGGAATAGTAATACCAATAGGTGTTGCGGTAGTTCTCCAGCAGTCGCAGCTGCCGCTCGCTGTCCTCGGCATACTGGGCCAGGAGCTGCTGCAGCTGCTCGTACTCATGGTTCAGGGCGTCGTCGGCCGGCAATTGCAAATCGCCGATAAGAGACGGGAAAGAGCCGCGGCGCTCGTGGGCGTAGAGCACGAGGGCCTCGCGGTAGTGGCGCGGCAGGGCAGCACCGGCCTCATAGTATCTGGGCAACAGACGGACGAAGCCCTCGAGGTCGCGGTCGACGAGGCGGCCGCAGAGGGCATAGTCGGCCACGGCGGCCTTGGCCAGCGAGTCGCGCTCCAGGAGCCGGTAGAAGCGCTGGTCGCCCATGGGGTGTCCGGGCTTGCCGCCGAGGTGTCGCCAGATGGTGTCGGCGGGCAGCAGCAGCGGCTCCTGACGCATGGGCAGCAGGTCGGCCCCCGTCCCCGCTATGGGGTAGCAGAAGAGCCGCTCGCCCATCAGCCCTTCGCGCGAAAGGGCGAAGGCACGGAGCATGGTGAGCTGCGGGTTGGTCTCGAGCGACTCCCACCCCACGCGCAGGGCCTCGCGGTCGTCGCCGCGCAGCAGGGCCGTCTCGGCGTGGGCACGGAAATGGTCCACGGCATTGGTGTTGCCCACGGCGCCCACGAAGAGCATCATCACGAAGAGCTGCGCAAGGTTCATCCACGTGCGGGCAGAGAACAGTCCCGTGGGCTGCTTGTCGCCGTCGCTGAAGGGCAGCATCTGGCGTGACAGCCACACGGCACCCGTCCACGCCACGAACACCACGGCGAGCAACGGCCACAGCCGGCCCATCTCGACATCGCCGTCATCGGCAAAGCTCACGTCGGACAAGAACGCCAACGCGAGAAACGACGGCACGTAGGTCAGGGCATGGGTGCGCCGCGACAGCCGCGTGATGCCGTAGACGGCCAGCTGGAGCAGGAAGAGCACCGCCGTGATGATGACGGCGCCCACGGTGCGGTCGTAGTGGGTGACGCCGCCGCTCAGCGAGTGCTGCGCCACGGCCAGCAGGTCGGCCTGAAAACAGAAGAGCCAGAGGAACGAGAACGCCAGGAAACAGACGGCGCACACCACGCGCGTCGTCACCGTGCCGCCCTGATGATGATGATTTCCTTCCATAGTTCGGAGCAGGTTTGGATTATGGCTGCAAAAGTACACAAAATCGGGCGGACAGCCAAGCAATCCGCCCGATTTTTTCAACGGCCTACCGTCTGATTCTTATGATGTTGAGCGAGTAGGCGGGCAACTCCACTTCGACGGTCTGTCCCTGGGGCGACAGCTCGTGGCGGGTGGGATAGATGTTGGTGGGCTGCTCGAGGGTGTTCTCGTCTTCGCCGTTGTTGGCGCGCAGCCGGGTGAGGGAGGCACTGCTCACGGGGAAATTGCTGATGTTGAGCCGCGCCGTGGTGCCCTCCTCCTGCGAGTTGACCACCTTGACGATGAGCTCGCCGGTGGTGTCGTCGATAGTGGCCGACGAGAAGACGCCGAGCGAGGTGTTCTGCTTCAGGACGGTGTCGAAGACGAGCTGGTCGTCGAGCCACGCCTTGACACTGTCGCCGCTGACGGTGAGCGTCACGTCGTACCAGCGGCCCGTCTCCACGCTGCCGGGCTTCTCCACGGTCTGTATCTTCCCGCCGCCGCTTATCTGCTCTATGGCGTGCTGGGTATTGCCCCACCCGCCAAGGTTCAACCAGCTGAAGTTGCGGTCGTCTACGTAATTGAACACGATGATGAAGCCCTCGGCGCCGCTGTCCTTGCGGGCGCGGCACTTCACGGTGTAGTGGTCGCTGTCTATGACGCTCTTGCAGAGGGCCATGCACTGCTCGCGGTTACTGCGCTGCGACGCGGTGCCGTCGTCGTTCATGGTCCACCGTCCCGACAGGAACTCGGGCTGGCCGCTCTTGGGCAGCGGGTCCATGTGGGTGAACGAGGCCTGGGTGCCCCATGTGGCGTAGCCCACACGGCTCTTCCTCGGGGTAATCTGCTTGCGTGCCATGCCCTCGTAGGGGTTCGTCTGACCGACTTTCACCACCTGCGTGCCGACGTTCTGCGGCATGAGCATCTGGACGTAGTAGGACGGGGTGCCCATGACGCGGCTCGAGTTGAAGCGTATCATGTCGGGGCGCCACTTGGCGTCGTTCTCGTTGACGAAGATGGGGGCGTAAGAGTTCAGCGGCACGATGTCGGAGTTGTTCTCCATGCCCATCATGAAGACGGCCTCGCCCAGGGCGGCGTTCATGTTGCCCAGGTTGCCGAAGCCCTGCGTCACGGCATACTCGCCGACGTAAATCTTGGGTCCGCGGCGGTCGTAGGAGTCATACTTGTGGAAGTTGTCGGCAAACCAGGCGGGGTTGCGGTAGTAGTGCTCGTCGAGCAGCTCCACGCTCTCGGGGCTGTCCCAGGTGGGGTCGTCGGTGCCCCAGGCGGCTACGTTGCCTATGAGGTGGATGTTGGGGTACTTGGCCAGCACCTGCTCCTTGAACAGTCGGAAGCGGTCGTAGTAATGGTCGCTCTGCTGCCGCGGGTCGGGCTGGTTGTTCTCGTTGCCTATCTCGAGATACTCCAGGTTGAAGGGGGCGGGATGGCCGTTCTTGGCGCGAAGGGCGCCATACTTGGTGCTGACGTCGCCGTTGGCATACTCCAGGGCGGCGAGCGTCTCGTCAATCCAGGGCTGCAGCGAGTCGACGGGCGTCAGACCGCCGTGCCACAGGCCGACGTTCACCACATAGAGGGGCTTGGCCCCCAGGTCTTCGGCCATCTGCAGGTACTCATGGAAGCCGATGCCGTCGGTGGTGCGGTAGCCCCAGTTCACGTTCCAGTGGCCGGGACGCTCCTCGATGGGGCCTATGGTGCGCTCCCAGCGGAAGGCGTTCTCGGGCGATATTTGTCCCTCGACGAAGCAGCCGCCGGGGAAGCGCATGAAGCGCGGGTGCATCTCGTAGAGCATCTGCGCCAGGTCGGGGCGCAGACCGTTCTCGCGGTTGCGGAACGTCGGGGGGAAGAGGCTCACCATGTCGAGCTGAACCGTGCCCACGCCGTCGAAGACGAGGGCGAAGCGGGCCCGTGGGTCGTTGCCCTGGCTCTGCAGCGTGGCGGTGTACTTCTGCCAAGCCCCTTTTACGTCCCCCGAGGGGGACACAATAGCTTCAGCCAGTATAGAAGCCTCCTCGGAGGCCGTAGGGGGGGCTTGGGGGGCTTGTAGCACAGCCTTGATGGTGCCCTTGTATTTGGGGGCCTTGGCCCAGAAGCTGAGCCGATAGGTGCGGCCCTGCACGGCGTTGATGCCCCAGAAGCCTTCGTTCACCAGACAGGCGGGGGCCTGCGGGCTGGCGCTGACGGTCAGCTCCAGCGCGTTCTGCTGCACGACGTTGAGCAGCGGTGTCTTCTTCGACGGCTGGATGAGGCGGGCGGTGAGCTGCGACGGTGTCGCAGCAAAGGTGGACCACCCCTGCATGTCGGCGGGAGCGCCATATCGCGGCCCGTCCTCGAACGAGCGGTTGCGGATGAGCTCGGCGTAGAGGCCGCCGTCGGCTGCGTGGTTAATATCCTCAAAGAAGATGCCGTAGTGCGTGGGGCTGATGCGGGGCCCGCGCTGGTTGGCATCGATGTCAATGGTCACTTGGGCACTGGCCGTCAGGGTCATAGCAATGCCGACGGCCAGCGAGATGTTCTTTCTATTCATAATTAAATGTGGATAACAAGAAACAGGAAATAGGAAAATGAGAAATATGATTGCCATCAAGGGCAAATAGACCGCCAGCAGGTCAAATCATATTTCTCATTTATCACTTCTCATTTATCATTTATCTTCAGTTTTTCTTCAACACCACTGCCGAGCGGGCCGGGATGTAGAGCTTGAGCCACTCCTTGTGGTCCTGTACGTAGAGGGGGTCGAAGTTGGTGAAGTGCGTCATCGTGTCGTCGGCAAATCCGTGACCGCCGAACTGCTGTGCGTCGGTGTTGAGCACCACCTCGTAAGAGCCTGTGGGCACGAGGAATCCATAGTCCGTGTACGACCGTGTAGGCGAGAAGTTGAACACGAAGAGCAGGTCGCCGCGCATGAAGGCCAGCACCTGGTCGCCGTCGTTGTGCCATATCTCCTGCACGGGCTTGTCCTGGAAGTTGCGTACCAGCTTCAGCGTGCGAAGCATCTCGCGGTCGAAGTCGCCCAGCCAGTGGTAGCACAGGTCGTGGTTGTCCACCAGGTTCCACTGCCGGCGGGCATACTTATAGCTCCAGCCGTTGCCCTCGCGGGGGAAGTCTATCCACTCCGGGTGTCCGAACTCGTTGCCCATGAAGTTGAGGTATCCGCCGTTGATGGCTGCTGCCGTCACCAAGCGTATCATCTTGTGCAGGGCGATGCCGCGCTCGGCCACGCCGTTCTCGTCCTTCTTGGCGAAGTGCCAGTACATGTCGGAGTCGATGAGCCGGAAGATGATGGTCTTGTCGCCCACCAGGGCCTGGTCGTGGCTCTCGCAGTAGGAGATGGTCTTCTCGTCGGGGCGGCGGTTCTTCACTTCCCAGAAGATGCTGCTCGGCTTCCAGTTCTCGTCGCTCTGTTCCTTGATGGTCTTTATCCAGTAGTCGGGAATGTTCATGGCCATGCGGTAGTCGAATCCGTAACCGCCGTCCTCGAACTTGGCGGCCAGTCCGGGCATACCGCTCACCTCCTCGGCGATGGTGATGGCGTTGGGGTTCACCTCGTGTATGAGCTTGTTGGCCAGCGTGAGGTAGCAGATGGCGTTGTCGTCCTGATGTCCGTTGAAGTAGTCGGCATAGTTGCAGAAGGCCTCGCCCAGGCCGTGGCTGTAGTAGAGCATGGAGGTGACGCCGTCGAAGCGGAATCCGTCGAAGT
>CAMPCG010000034.1 GCA_946644025.1 uncultured Prevotellaceae bacterium
ACCAGTCGACCATCATCTTCAGGTCGCCGAAGTCGCCCACGCCGAAGCTGCCCTCCGAGCGCAGGGAGAAGACGGGGATGACCGTCCCCGCGCCCTTCCATGCCGGCACGTCGAGCCACGCCGGGGCTAGCTCGTAGCTCACGGCCTCGCCCTTCTGCAGGGCGGGCAGCAGTAGACGGCGGTTGGGACCTTCCTCCCACGTCACGTCGCCGTTGTCGCGCAGGGCCACGAACTTCAGCTCCACCTCTTCGGGCAGACGGCCGCCGTCGAGGCACACCACCCACTCGTTAGGCTGCTGCTCGGTGGCATGGATGGTCTTCTGCACGTCCCATCCGCCAAGGTATGTCGGCTCGCCCACTACGGCCAGCCGCTCGTCTGAGCGCAGCTGCGGGGCACGCACCTTGAGGATGACCGTGCTGGAGTGGTGGGTGGCGGTTGATGGACGATGGGCGTTGGCTGTTGGCTGGCGGCGCGTCACACAGTCGGTGAAGGCCGAGGAGTAGAGATAGGCATCCTCGGGAATCTCCGTCCAGCGGTCGTTGAGGGTGTAGCGCAGCACGTCGGGCTGCAGCTCCAAGAGGTGAGGCTCCACAAGCCACTCCGTGCGCACCACGACATCGCCGCGCTGCACGCTGTAGTAGTAGGAGAGCGGCCCGCAAGTCTCGGGGGCGGGCATATTGTAGTCAAAAGTCCACCCGTGGCCGTCGTGGGTCGACATGGTGTGCTGCTCCACGCTGCCGTCGGGGGCTGAAATGTTGAGCACCAGCTGTTCGCCGTAGGTGGTCAAGTAGTCGATGTTGAAGAGGATTTTCATAGGGCAAAATAGGTTTCCATTGGTAATTATGGTTCAAAGTTACGACTTTTCAGCCTAATACATCTTTTATATAGTAGACAAACACGACGTTAAGGGGTGCAAACGTTTGCGCCGATATCGCCACCGGTTCTAAGCCGCAGCCGTTCCGATGATGGGAGAGAGCCGTTGGAAAGTTGCCTTTGCCCGTATTTTGAATGGTGAAAGAACGGAGGCAATCTTGAAACGTCGTCGACGTTTGTACAAACGTCGACGTAGTTTGTACAAACGCTGCCTTGGTTTGTACAAACACTGTCGTGGTTTGTAGAAATACGCTGCCGCTCACCCCTTCCCTCGGAGAGGAGGGGCGAGCGGCGGCCTTAAAATAGTTTGAGCCGTCCAAACCATGAGTTTGGACGGCTCAAAGTCCGAGGCCCCCGTAATGGTGGTTTTGGGGCCTATAGCTGGCCGTTCTGGCGGCTCCGCTCGCGCTGCTCGAGGAACTCGCTGACCTGCTCCTGCGTGCTGCGTGTCACGGCGATGCGGCCCGAGCGGGTGTACTGCAGCACGCAGTGGAACTCGTCGAGCTCGCGGTAGAGCGAGAGGATGTCCTCGGTCTTGCCGCTCTTCATGGCGATGGTGTAGGTGGGGTTCACCTCCGTAATCTGGGCGTCGTGGCGGCGTATGGCCTTGCTGATCTTCGGGTTGTGCAGCACCACGTCGGTGGCCAGCTTGTAGAGGCCCGTCTCGCGGATGAACAGCTGGTCGTCGGTGAACCACGTGGCCTTCACCACGTCTATCTTCTTCTCTATCTGCCGCGTAATCTTCGTAATCTGGTCTTCGTCGCTCCAGGCGGTGATGGTGTACTTGTGTACGTGGGGTATGCTCGAGGCCGACACGTTCAGGCTCTCGATGTTCACCTGCCGGCGGGTGAAGACGGCGGTAATCTGGTTCAGTATACCCGCAATGTTCTCTGAGTAGACCAGCAGGGTGTAGAGTTTAGACCCACCCCCCTGCCCCTCCCTGGGAGGGAGGGGAGTAGATACTCCTTGCAATTCTATTTTCTTTTCCATACTTATACTATGCTTTGGGGGGTGATTACTCTCCTCTCTCAAAGGGAGGGGCTGGGGGGGAGGGTCTCTAGCATCATGTCGTCGACGTTCTTTCCCGGCGGGGTCATGGGCAGCACGTCGTCGTCTTCCTTGATGGCGCACTCCAGGATGTAGGGGCCCTTCGTGGAGAGCATCTTTGCCACGGCGGCGGCCAGGCGGGAGCGGTCGGTGACGGCCTCGTAGGGAATGTGGTAGCCCTCGGCGATGAGCTCGTAGCAGGGGTTCATCATGCGGGTGAACGACTTGCGCCGCTGCCAGAACATGTCCTGCCACTGGCGCACGTTGCCCAGGTAGTTGTTGTTCAGCAGGATGAGCTTCACCGGTGCTTGCTGCTCCATGATGGTGCCCAGCTCCTGCAGGTTCATCTGGAAGCCGCCGTCGCCCATGAAGCAGACGACGGTACGCTCAGGAGCGCCGAAAGTGGCGCCGATGGCGGCGGGCATACCGTAGCCCATGGTGCCCAGTCCGCCGCTGGTGCAGAGGCTGCGGCGGCGGGGGTAGCGGAAGTATCGGGTGGCGAAGAGCTGGTTCTGACCCACGTCGGTCACGAGCACGGCGTCGCCCCCGGTGGCCTCGGCAACGGCGTTCACCACCTCGCCCATGAGCAGCGGACCCTCCTGGGGGTGAATGGCGGGAAGGATGACCTTCTCGCGCTCCATGGCGTCGAGGGGCTGGAACGACGCGCGCCACTCGCGGTGGTCGCCCGGCTTGAGCAGCGACGTGAGGGCGGGCAGCGACTCGCGGCAGTCGGCCACGACGGCCACGTCGGCCTTCACGTTCTTGTCAATCTCGCTCTTGTCGATGTCCAGGTGTATG
The DNA here is from genome assembly GCA_946644025.1 of uncultured Prevotellaceae bacterium. The sequence goes on from CAMPCG010000034.1 coordinate 2,719, forward strand.
ACCTTAGCCTGGCGGGCGTAGGTCTTGGTGTTGCCCGTCACGCGGTCGCTGAAGCGCATACCGATGGCGATGAGCACGTCGCACTCCTGCTCCTTCAGGTTCACGGCGTAGTTGCCGTGCATACCCAGCATACCCACGTTAAGCGGGTGGGTGGAGGGCAGGGCCGACAGTCCGAGCATGGTGCGCCCGGCGGGAATGTCGCCCCGCTCGAGGAAGGCCATCAGCTCGTCTTGGGCATTGCCCAGCTCCACACCCTGGCCTACGAGGGCCAGCGGGCGCTTGGCGTTGTTGATGAGCTCGGCGGCCTGGCGCACAGCCTCGGGGTCGAGTGGCGGGCAGGGCACGTAGCTGCGCACGAAGTCCTCCTTCTGCGGGAGGAAGTCTACCGTCTCCGTCTGGGCGTTCTTCGGGAAGTCGAGCACCACGGGGCCCGGACGTCCCGAGCGGGCGATGTAGAACGCCCGGCTCACGGCCCAGGCAATGTCCTCGGCATGGCGTATCTGGTAGCTCCACTTCGAGATGGGCTGCGCCACGCCCACAAGGTCTACCTCCTGGAACGCATCCGTGCCCAGGGCGCTGATGGGCACCTGGCCGGCAATGACGACGATGGGGGTGGAGTCGAGCATGGCGTCGGCCACGCCCGTGAGCGTGTTAGTGGCTCCGGGACCGCTGGTGACGATGGCCACGCCTACGCTGCCGCTGACGCGGGCAAAGCCCTCGGCGGCATGGGTGGCGGCCTGCTCGTGGCGCACCAGGATGTGGTCGAAGGCCTTCTTAGCGCCGCGCGTGTAGTCGTAGAGCGCGTCGTAGACAGGCATGATGCTGCCGCCGGGATAGCCGAAGATGGTCTTCACGCCCTCGGCCTTCAGCGCGAGCATCAGCGCCTCGCTGCCTGTCACGGTCTGCGGGATGGGGTGGGGGGAAGGGGAGTTAGTTTCCATGTCTTATCGTTTATTTATAGCCTCTATAGCTTCTATAGCCTCTAGTTTAGTACCACTGAACGGCGTTGGAGTAGCTGCTCTGCTTGTCGTACTTCAGGGCGTCGGTCAGCGTGGCGGCGTTGCAGCGGAAGGTGAAGTTGTAGCTGGTGTAGGGCGAGAGCACGAGCGAGCACGCCATGTTGAAGCAGTGCAGGTCGCGTGAGAGCGACGCCGTGGTCATCGAGATTCTCTTCTGCTCGAAGTCGTAGCCCGACGAGAACGAGATGTTCCACCCCTCGGAAATCACAATGTTGCCGCTGATGTTCAGGTTCTGTGTGATTTTGTAGGGGTAGCGCATGGTGTCGTAGTTGAATCGGTTCACGTTGGTGTCCTCGCGCATACTGATACCGTAGCCGAAGCTCAGCGACCAGGGCAGCTTGTACTTCATGTAACCGTCCTCGTCGGTTTCGGCCATGCCGCTGCCCTTAGCACCGTGCTTGCCGGCCTCCAGGTCGTTGTCGATGTTGGTGTCCACGCCGGTGTCCCACTCTTCGTCCTCCTCGTTTTGCTGCTTGTCGTTGTCTTTCTTCGTCTTCTCTCCGCGCAGCCACTTGAAGAAGTTGGCCACTTTCTCGTTGTTGATGGTGTAGGAGAGGTTTTGCGACATGCCCTGGAATCGTCCCAGCTTTCCTTTCTGCCAGTAGGTGGTGTGCTCGCTCAGCCGGGGCGCCGCTCCAACGGAGTCGGCCTCGTAGACGTAGCTGGCAAAGACGGCGCTGAGGTTGAGGGTGTAGCTCTTGGTCAGCTTCAGCCTGAGGCGTGCGTTCACGTCGCTCATGGGGCGTATATTCGTTGCGAGATTGTAGCTGAAGGAGAATCCCAGCTCGTCAATGAGGCTGATTTTCTTCAGTCCGGTGCTGTCGCTTTCGCTTTTGACCTTCATCTCCACGTTGTTGGAGAAGTCGAAGGATATGGAGCCCGTCTTGCCTTTGGACACGCCGCCGTAGAGCAGTCCGTCGTAGGGGCTGTACTCCACGAGGGTGACGTTGCCCTCGGCGTCGGTCTTCTGGTAGGTCTTGTAGAAGCCGTAGCGGTGGGCGCTGAAGTCGGGGGCGTAGCTGAAGCTTATCTGTGGTGTGAAGACGTGGCGAATGGTGTTAATCTTGTCGCCGAAGATTTTGCGCGAGGGGGTGTAGAAACCGTAGAGCTTGGTCGAGGCCGAGAGCGAGAGGCTCCAGTTGTAGACGTTGTAGAATCCGTTGACGGTGTCGCGCACCACCGTTTGGTTCTTCTCGTCCCACGACTGCATGATGCGGTTGAGGTAGGTGCGGTCGGTAAAGTTGAACGTCGGCGTGACGTTGATGTAGTCCATGATGACGAAGCTGCCGCTGATGGGGATGGTGTGCTGCATACCGTTGCGCCAGTCGCGGTTCAGGCGCGACTTCATGAGCTTGTCCTCCTTCGTGTTGATGGAGTTGCTGATTCGTCCCGTGTACTGCATGGAGATTTTCTCGTACCACCGCTCCTTGCCCACCATCTTCTTGCGCTTGAAGGGATAGAAGCGGGCAATGCCAATGTTCAGGTCGGGCAGGGTGAGGGCTATCATCGAGTCGCGCATGTTCTGGTTCAGGTTCATCGTGGCGCTCAGCGTCATGCCGATGCTCGAGAATCCCGTGCTGTAGCTCACCGACGACGTGCGAGTGCTTTGCGTCAGGGCCTGGGGGTTATACATCGACGTGAGGTTGTTGCGCTCGTAGCTCGTCGTGGCGAAGTTCACGCTGGCGGTGAAGTTCGAGGTGGGGTTTGCCTTGGCGTCCTGGCGGTGGCTCCACTGTATCTTGAAGCTCGTCGTCTTCTGGTAGTCGGGCATGTTCTTCTCGCCCGTCACGGAGTTCTGGTAGCTGCCCTGGAACGAGCCGCTGAAGCGGTAGCGCTTGCGGTAGTTCGACGCTGCGCTAAGGCCCCACGAGCCCTTGGTGTAGATTTCGCCGATGAGCTTGAGGTCCATCTTGTCGCTTATGGCGAAGTAATAGCCGCCGTCGCGCAGATAGAATCCGCGCGACATCTCGTCGCCGTAGGTGGGCATGATGAATCCGCTGGAGTAGCTCTTCGTGAAGGGGAAGAAGCCGTAGGGAACGGCCAAAGGAAGGGGCACGTCGCACACCACCATATAGGCCGGACCGAAGATGACGTCCTTGCCCGGACGCACCTTTGCCCTCGACAGGGCGATGTAGAAGTCGGGGTGGGCGGCGTCGCACGTGGTGTACTTGCCGTGCTGCAGGAACAGCTCGCCCTCCATGTTGCGCTTTGCCAGCTCGCTCGTCAGGAAACCGTCCTCCTGCTCGGTGTATACCTGCTGGATGAAGCCTTTCTTCGTCTTGAAGTTGAAGGCCATCGTGTCGTTCTCGTAAGTGTCGCTGCCCATCTGGAACACGGGCGTGCCGAACTTGTTGCCCAGGCTGTCGACGCCTCCCGTGGCGTGGACCAGCGACGAGTCCAGACACATGTATATCTTCTCGCTCTGCAGGTCCATGTTCTGGTACTTCACGTGGCTGGAGCCGAAGAGGTGGGCCATGCCCGTGCCGGCCTCGTAGATGAGCGAGTCGGTGGCCGAGAACTCCACGGGCGAGTCGATGCCGTTCTTCTTCTGGCGGTTGAGGCTGTCCAGGCGCAGCGAGTCGTCGATGACCTTGTTGTACTTGTAGATGGCCAGCTCGAGCGAGTCCATCGTCGTCGTGTCGCGCTTCAGCGCCGCGGCGGCCTTGCCCCGCGGACGGTCGTCGCCGTCGGCGTCGGGCGTCAGTTCGTCGGCCAGCAGGCTGCCCAGACTGTCGCGCGTGGTGATGTATCCGGCTTGTCTTGCGCTTTCCAGGATGCTGCCCAGGCTGTCTCTCGTGGTGATGACTCCGGCCTGCCTGATGCTGTTCAGGATGCTGCCCAGGCTGTCGCGCGTGGTGATGACTCCTGGCGGCCTGATGCCGCCGAAGGCGCTGTCCAGCATGGCGGCGTCCACACCCGACGGGTCATGGGACAGGGCACCAATAACCCTGCCCAGCGAGTCGACGGCCGTCGACATCTCAGGACGCGAAAGCAGCTCCGACAGGTCGGCACCCTTCGCCCGACGCTCTGTGGCGGCCACGCCGTCTTCCGCCTTCTGGCGGCTTTTCGTCAGGCCGAGCGGGCTGCACGCCCACGTCAGGACCATGCCCAAGAGGAGCAGCAAAAGAGAAGTTTTTTGCTTCACGGCTGCAAAATTACACCAAAAATATGGAAAAACGCTCACTTTACCATTGTTTAACTTGATTTTTCCCAACTAATTAACGCCTCCCCTTCACTTGACGGCCTGCATTAATATTATATGTACGTGTACATATATACAAAGTGAGCCGTCCAAACCGTGGGTTTGGACGGCTCAAAGTCTGATGCCTCCGCGTGTGGGGGGTGCTTCCCTTGCCTATGCTTTCCTGACGGGAATGGTGAGGGTGAAGGTGGTCCCCACGCCGGGCTGCGAGGTGAAGCCGATGGTTCCCCCGTGCTTTTCTACGATGATGTCGCGCGTGATGCCCATTCCCAGTCCGGTGCCTTCGCCGATGGGCTTCGTGGTGAAGAAGTTCTCGTAGAGGCGTTCCTGCACCTCGGGCGTCATGCCCACGCCGTTGTCGGCGATGGTGATGCTGATTGAGGGGTGTTGGGTGCTGGGTGTTGGGTCGTCGTTGACGATGCAGACTTTCACGTCGATGCGTGGCTGGTAGCCGGGTGTGCCGTCCTGCTGTTTCTTCCATACGGCGTAGCAGGCGTTGTTCATCAGGTTGAGCACGGCGCGGCTCAGGTCCTGCGGTATGACCATCACCTGCGGCAGCTGCTCCTGGTATTGCTCGCCGATGCTGATGTTGAAGCCCTTGTAGTTGGCGCGCATGGCGTGGTACGACAGCCATACGTACTCCTTGACCAGCCGTGCCACGTCGGTGGGCAGGAACTCGTTGTCCTTGCCGCGCGAGACGAGCAGTATGCCCTGAATGATGCTGATGGCCCGCTCGCCGTGCTCCACGATGCGCGCCATGTTGTCCTTCAGGTCGGCCACGATGTCGTCCACCTCCTCGCGGTCGGCTTCGGGCAGGGTGGCCTCGTTGTCGGCCACTATCTCGGTGAGGTCGGCGAGTAGCTTCGACGACATCTTGCTGAAGTTGATGACGAAGTTCAGCGGGTTCTGTATCTCGTGGGCAATGCCGGCACTGAGCATTCCCAGCGAGGCGAGCTTCTCCTGCTGTCGGAGGCGCTGCTTGAGAGATTCTACTTGCTTTTCCATGTCTTTCGTTTTATGGGCTTTGGGGGTGGGGGGTGAGGGGTGGGAGGATAGTTCTGCGGCAGAGGCACCCTCTCACCTCTCACCTCTCACTCCTTGTTTATTGGCAGTGTGATGGTAAACTCGGTGTATTCTCCTTTGACGGAGTCGACGGTGATGTCTCCTCCGTGGTTTTGCACTATCTCGCGGCTGATGTACAGGCCCACGCCCGATGCCTCGCCCGTGGTCTTGGTGGTGAAGAAGGGGTCGAAGATGCGGTCTATGATGGTGCTCTCGATGCCCGTCCCGTTGTCGTGTATGGTGATGAGGGCGCGTCCGTTGTCTATGTTCATGGCGAGCCTCACCTCGGGGCGGTAGCCTGTGTCCTCGGTCTGGCGCAGGCATTTCTTCACCACGGCATAGACGGCGTTGCGCAGCATACTCATCACGGTGAGTCGGAGCAGGTCGGTATTGCCTTTGGCGTGTACGTCTGTCGGGGGCAGGCTGAAGGCGGTGGCGATGTGGTAGGTGCTGATTTCCTTCTCGTAGTAGGCGTGGAGCATCTGCTCGCTGTCTAGCAGCATGTCGTTGAGGCTCATGTCTGTCTGTCCGCCCGTGCGGTCCTTGAGCATCTCTTCCATGGCCTTGAGCACGCGCGACGTGTTGGCTCCGTGCTCGCCCACCTTCTGCAGGTTGCCCTTGAGCATACCGAGCACCTCGATGGTGTCGTCGTAGTTGTCGGGGCTGATGTTTTGCTTCTCGTCCTGTATGTTGGCCAGTGCGTCGTCGATGAGGCTCTCAGAGAGCTTGGCGAAGTTGTTGATGTAGTTCAGGGGGTTGAGTATGCGGTCTATGAGTCCCTGTGTGAGCTTTCCCACGGTGGCCATCTTCTCCTGTCTCACCAGTTCGTGCTGCGCCTCCACAAGGTCGGCCGTGCGCTCCTTCACCACGGCCTCCAGGCGGCGCTTGTCCTTTTCCAGCCGGTAGAGGCGGAAGCGTACCAGGGCGTAGACCAGGGCCGCGAGCAGGGCGACGTAGAGCAGCAGCATGTACCAGCGCAGGAATATGGGCGGGGTGATGCGGAAGTCTATCCGCTCAATGTCCGACAGCCGTCCGTAGGCGTCGCGTGCCTGCACCTCGAAGCGGAAGTTGCCGAAGGTCAGGTTGCTGTACTCCTCGAAGGTGGCCGTCTCCCAGGCGCTCCAGTTGCCTTCGTTCAGTCGAGTGCGGTACTGTGTGGCCAGCAGCAGCGAGGGGAAGTCGATGGAGTAGTCGAAGGCGATGTGGTGCTCGTTGCTTGCCAGTTCGGGCAGCTCGAGGGGCCGTGTGCCGTAGCCTCCCCAGATGATGCTGTCGACGTGTAGCCTCACGGAGCGCAGCAGCAGGCGGGGCTTCACGGTCAGGGTGGGGTCTTCAAAGTCGTTGTCCACGATGCAGAGGCCCTTGTCGCCGCCCATCCACAGGCGGTTCTTTTGGCGCATCATGGCCCTCACGGAGTAGTCCATCAGCGGGTAGACCGTCTTCGAGGCGTGCTCGTCGGGGGCATCGTCTCTCCAGGCGCGCAGGTGGCGACCCTTGTTGTCAGTGAGCCACAGCAGCCCCTCGTCGTCGGCATACGAGAAGAGCGGGTAGGGGAAGGGCTCCCTGGCGCCCGCCGCCACGGGCATCACCTGTCCCCTGTAGGCTACGAGCGAGCGAATCTCGTCCTCCTCGGGCTTGTAGGGGGTGGGGGATTGCAAATCCTCCTTAACCGACGGGGCAAGCCTTGCGGCTGGGGTGGTCCATACGCTGCCGTAGAGGTTTTGCAGCCACAGCGTGCCTTGCCGGTCGGTCACCATGCTGGTCACCTTCTCCATGTTCCACAGCTTCCTTCGCTGCAGCGTGTTGGCCTTTCCCGTAGGGCCGATGGTGTTCAGGTATACGCCGTCCATCTCTCCGGTGAGGAAGGTGCCGCCCTCGAGGGGCATCACCGAGAATAGTCCCGACGTGGTGAGGAAGTCCACCGTGCGGTCTGCGTGGACAGCGTAGAGCCCGTCGGCGCAGGCGGCGAGCAGGCGGTCGCCCATGCGTTTCAGCTGCCAGCAGGCCAGTGCCATCTCCTTCACGCCTACGAAGTGGTTGCCCTGCAGGCGGTAGAGCCCGTTCTGCGTGCCTACGTAGATGTCGTTGCCGAGGGCCCCTATGCAGCGCACCTCTCCGCGCAGTCCCTCGTTGCTGGTGAAGCGTGAGTAGGCCGAGGGCACGGCCATGGCGAAGATGCCGTTGTCGGTGGCTCCCCATAGCAGTCCGTGGCCGTTGTATGCCAGCCGGTTGACGTTGTTGGAGCAGAGGCCGCCAGCTTCGTTCACGCGGCACAGCTCGGCTCCGTCCCTGCCGGTGATGATGACTCCCTCGCCGTTGGTGGCGATGGCTTTCAGTCCGTCGGCCAGCTGCACCTCCTGGTTGATGTATGCTGCCAGGCTGTTGGCCGGGCCCATGATTTCGTCGAGGGGTTTCTTCGAGGTGAGCGTCAGCGTGGTGTCGGTGATGGCGTACTGGCTGCCGTCGCTGACGAGTGCGCACACGCGGCCGCCCTCTTCCCAGAAGCGCATCACCTCGCCGTGAACGTTGCTCTGCGAGCCGATGGACTGCAGGTAGAGTATGCCGTCCGTGCCGATGGCTACGCGGCCTATGTAGTTGTAGCCTCCCGTCCAGAGCGTCCCCCGGGAGTCGCGGAAGAGCGTCGTCACGCGGGTGATGCCCGGCGTGTGGATGATGCGCCACGAAGCCTGGTCGTAGTAGAGCAGACCCTCGAAGTTGGCCACGTAGACGGTGCCGTCCTGGTCGGCGACGATGTCGAAGTTCTGGTTGTGGGCCTTATACTCCGTCGAGGGGAAGTTCTGGAAGAAGGGTAAGCCCCCCTGGGCGTGCAGATGCATTGAACATTGAAGGCTGAAGAGCAACAGCAGCAGCCACAGCCACCCTTTACCCTTTCCGCTCGTGGCCGATGAGAGGGTAATGGCTGCGTAAAGTCTTTTCACTGTCTGCCTCATGTCCTTCAATCTTCATTTTTCAGTCTTCAGTCTCCTAAAGGGAATCTCCCTGCCCACGTAGTAGTCCCACTCCTCCCGTGTGAACTCCCGCTTCAGGTTGTCGTGGGTCTTCTCTGCCATGAGGTAGGGGTCTATGAGCGTCTCGGTGAGGTTTCCGTTCAGGTCGCCCGTCCAGATGTACTTCATGGTCTCGTCGAAGGCGAAGCTGATGACCCACTGCCGGGTGTCGATGATGGTCATGGGCTCTATCTTCTGGCGCATGAAAGGCCAGAAGCGCACGGTGCCGTCGAAGCTGGTGGAGTAGAGCCGGCTGCCGTCGAACTTCACCCTTGTCACGCGGCTGCCGTGGCCTATGAGCCGGTGGGGGTTGCCCTTGTCGTCGACGATGATGATGACGCCCTCCTGCGTGCCGTAGGCGTCATATCCGTTTATCCAGTTGTGGGTGTAGGAGGCTATGGGCTGTGCGTCGAAGGGCAGTTTCCTGCGTGTCACCTTCGTGGCCTTGTTGTCTACGGTGTAGGCGTTTCCCTTCTTGTCGAAGAGCAGCAGCTGGCGGTCGTCCTCTCCGGCCACGGTGGTGTCGAAGTCCAGTGGCAGCCGTCTTGTCTGCTGCATGGTCGCCGTGCTCAGCAGGTGTACGCTCTGCTGCGCCGCCACGAGCAGCTCCCCTTTTGCGTGTATGAAGAGTCGGAAGGGGTTCACCGCCCCTTCCACGAGGATGGTCTGCAGGCTCCCTTTGCGTCCGTAGACCAGGTGCCCGGTGTGGCTCAGGGCGTAGAGCGTTCCCTCGTCGTCGATGACCAAGTCGCGGAAGTCCAGTCGGCTGTCCTGGAAGATGGTCTCCGTGTGCAGGTTGCCGTCGGCGCTCTTGGTGTGTATGGCTATCTCGCCGTAGGTGCTCACGGTGGCGAAGCTGTTGGCGCCGGGCAGATCCCACATCTTCATCACGGCGCCCTTGCCCACGTTCCATTTCCGCTTGCTGGCGCTGCTCATGGAGAGTGCCTGGTAGATGGCGGGGTTGTAGACGTCGCCGCCGTAGCTGTGGGTGAAGGTGTAGGCGGCGTATGCCAGCAGGTCGGCCAGCTGCTTGTTTCCCGTCGTCATCTGCGTGACGGCCAGCGAGCCCAGGTTCCTGCTCAGGTTGATGTAGCTCAGCGTGTCGGTCACTCGCTTTGACAGCTCTGCCTGAGCGCGCTGCTGCTCGGCAATGGTCTGCTGTCGCTGGGCCACTGCCGACGCCTCGCGGGCCATCTTCTCGGCGGTCAGGGCGTTCTGGCGCTGCTCTTCGGCCGTGAGGCGCAGCTGCTCGGCCCGCTGACGCTCCTCCTCGGCCACCTTGCGCTGCTCGATGGCCTCCTCGCGCTGGCGGTCGCTGACGAGGCGCTCCTGGTTGGCTATCTCCTCCATCTGCGCGTTGATGCTCTGCATCACCTCCGACTGGCTCACCTCGCGGGTGAGCGTCTTGAGCTGGGCCGTCAGCGCCTCGTTGCGCGAGGCCTCGCGCTGCCATAGCACTCCGAGCGCCACGGTGCCTGCCGTGCTCAGCACCAGTGCGGCCGCCAGAGCGATTGCCAAGCCTGTCTTCTTCATGCCTTGTCGGTGAGTAGGGATGTTTAGCCGTTAGTGCGTGCAAAGTTACGAAGAAAATGTGAAACGCCAAAAAATATTCCTCTTTTTCTGCGGCGTGGCCCCCGCCTCACCCCGCCGCTGCCGGAGAGGGAAGGTACGCCGCCGCTCACCCCTCCCTCTGCCGCGTCGTTCGCGTATACCATTATATATATAAGTAGGTAAGCAAAAAAAGTTCGACCTGTACGGTTGAAAAGCGACTGCTGACTGAATATTTCCCCACATTCTTCGTTATAACTATAAATCATATAGCAATGATGAACACGGGAAAGTCAAAATTAGAGTTTTATGCCAAGATAACGACCTCTGACGGTCGAGAGATAACAAGACGAGTTGAAGAGGACATACCGGATGACCTAAATGCTCATGACCTTGATGAGTTAATGTCGTCGTTTGACGATTATGAACGTCATGCGCTGAGGGCGCGTAACGGAATCTGCGAGGAGATCACTCAGGCCTGGTTAGACGAGCAGGCTAAAAAGGGGGCCTGATTTTGGGGATTCCGAGAAAACTGCAAAAACGATAGAATGCGAAATTGGCGTTTTCTCCGCGGCTGTGGACAAAAAGTCCGCCAGGGGCATGAAACCGAAGCAGCGGCTTCGCAGCACGTCTTTCCGCGAGCTTGGCCTGCGGTTGGTGAGCAGGCTCAGCTACCGTGACACGACGGACGTGCTGAATCGCGCCCTTCACCGCGAAAAACGCGACAGCGTCAAGACCTCCACGATGGAAGACTGGGTGGAATCGTTCGGGAAATCTTTGTCTGACGGCTACACATCCAAGTCTGAGGAGATACTTGAATCGTATCACATAGACAAGCAAAGCGGCGTTATATCAGAGGGCACCTCCCTGCCGCCGTCTGTCCTGGCCCCGGAGTTGCCGGCAGTCATCGGGGAGAAGCAGGCGCGCCGCCTTATCACGAAGTACAACCGGGGGCGGGACCGTATGACGAAGCTGAAATATTCCGACCTGGCATCGGAGATAGAGGACGGCACGGGGAGGTGCTGCTATATCAGCGTTGACGACATCGGAGTAAGGTTCCAGAAGCCCGGCCGCAAGGGGAAATGCAAGAAGGGCAGGTCGTTCATTGAGAACACCGTCATACACATCCAGGCAGAAGGGAGGCAATACACCCTGACGGCCATAGGCATGGACAAGGCTTTCAAGCTGCTTGTCGCATTCCTCCTTGAGAACAGGCTCATGGAAGACTGCCGCCTCGTCTTTTTCTCAGACGGAGCCGCCTGTATACGTGACAACATTGAGAAGTACTTCGGGTTCAGACAGTATACCATCATACTCGACTGGCTCCATCTGGAGAAGAAATGCAACGAATTCCTCAGCATGGGGACAAGGGGATCAAAAGACGAGAAACAGCGGATAAAGAAGGAACTGGCATCCATACTTTGGACGGGAAGATACCAGAATGCCATTAACTATCTGGAGTCGTTGAAGAAGTCCCAGGTCAGGAACTCCGTAAAGATAGAGGAACTCAAGGATTACATACGCCGCAAGTCACCAAACCTGACATGCTATGCACTGCGGCATGAACTGAACCTGCGCATCTCAAGCAACCGCGTGGAGAAGGCCAATGACTTGGTCGTGGCGGCACGTCAAAAGCATAACGGGATGTCGTGGTCAAGAAATGGGAGTGGCGCGCTTGCCGTTATTACTGCTACAATGATTAACGGAGAAATGGAAGGGTGGATGACGAAGCACAGAATCTGCTATCGGATGGCAAGTTGATAGGGACTTTCAACCGTACAGGTCGAAAAAGTTTATTGAGTCTACTTTAAAAAGTACGAACATGAGCATACAACGTAAAAAACAATG
>CAMPCG010000035.1 GCA_946644025.1 uncultured Prevotellaceae bacterium
TAGAGCACGGGATATTTCTTGAAGTACTCAGGCATCTCCTCGCCGGCGTCGATGCGGGCCTTGAGCTTGGCGTGGGCAATGTCGCGGGCCACGATGATGGTGCCCTTGAGGTTGACACGTGTGGAGACGGGATATTTCGACAGTTCCTGGCGCACCTTGTCTATGCCCTCGTTCAGGTCGATGTTGATAGTGTTCTGTCCCTCTCCGGCGCGGGCATACTCTGCGGGAATCAGCTCCGAGGGGTTGGTGTCCATCTTCTCGAGCCACACGCCGTCGCGGTTAATCTTTGCCTTGATGTTGCGGTCGGCCGAGCAGGAGACGCCCATGCCTATGGGGCAGGAGGCGCCGTGGCGCGGCAGTCGCACGACGCGTATGTCATGGGCCATGTACTTGCCTCCGAACTGTGCGCCGAGACCTATGCGGTGAGCCTCGTCGAGCAATTTCTGCTCCAGGTCGATGTCGCGGAAGGCCCGTCCCGTCTCGTCGCCCGTGGTGGGCAGCGAGTCGTAGTACTTTATCGAGGCGAGCTTCACGGTGAGCAGGTTCTTCTCGGCACTGGTTCCGCCGATGACGAAGGCGATGTGGTAGGGCGGACAGGCTGCCGTGCCCAGGCTCTTCATCTTCTCCACGAGGAAGGGTATGAGCGTCTGCTCGTTCTGTATGGTGGCCTTCGTCATGGGGTAGAAGTAGGTCTTGTTGGCGCTTCCGCCGCCCTTTGCCACGAAGACGAAGCGGTACTCGGCGCCCTCGGTGGCCTCGATGTCAATCTGTGCGGGCAGGTTGCAGCGCGTGTTCACCTCGTCGTACATCGTCAGCGGTGCGTTCTGCGAGTAGCGCAGGTTGTCCTGCGTGAAGGTGTTGAACACGCCGAGGCTCAGCGCCTCCTCGTCCTCAAATCCCGTCCATACCTGCTGTCCCTTCTCTCCGTGTATGATGGCAGTGCCGGTGTCCTGGCAGAAAGGCAGTATGCCACGTGCAGCCACCTCGGCGTTGCGCAGGAACTGCAGTGCCACGTACTTGTCGTTCTCCGATGCCTCGGGGTCCTTCAGTATGGCGGCCACCTGCAGGTTGTGCTCGCGTCGCAGCGTGAACTCCACGTCGTGGAAGGCCTGCTGCGCGAGCAGGGTCAGTGCCTCTTTCGAGACTTTTATCATCTCCTTGCCCTCGAAGGTGGCGGTGCTTACGCCCTCCTTGGTCAGGAGGCGATACTCGGTCTTGTCTTCGCCCAGCTGAAACATCGGGGCGTACTTGAATGTTACGTTTGTTGCCATAGTATTAAGTATATTAAATTGTTCATAGTTCAGTTCTGTCGATTATAGTATATTCCTCTATTGTTGGCGGAGGCGGCCTCGCAGGCCGCGCAATCAACGAAACAATTATGTGGTTTACTATATGTCCATAGGATAGTCCTGTCAATAAAACTGTTCATGTCTGCGGATAACGGGCGCAAAATTACTCAAAAAAGTTGAGACGGCCAAACTTTTGTCAGAAAAGAAACGATTGACTTGAAAACTTAATGCGATTACAGCTCCCTACCCTACTCCCTTTTTCCCCACAGAGGCGGTTGCAGGCCGCAGTATGAAATTTTTTGTCGTTTTTCTTGGCCATTTCTCAGAAAGTCAGTACCTTTGCAGCGACTTATCTATGTATTTTTTAAATTATTACCACTATGAGCGAAAACAATTCCATTCTCGGTTCCATCCTTGAGAAGGTTGGCGGCGGCGACCTCGCCAAGACCCTTCAGTCATTAACCGGCGGCAACATGCCCGACCTTGATAAACTTGCCGGCGACCTGCCCGACATCCTAAAGAAAGGCATCGCCATCCTGACCAGCGGGCGTGTCTCCTTCCAGTCGGACGACGACAAGCAGCAGGTGCAGCAGCTCGTCGACGCCATCCAGAACTTCCTGCCCATGCTGAAGAAGTAGTCAGGGCGGAACGCAACATTCAAACCTTACTTATTTTTCTAAGCACGCAACAGCTCCCAAGCGCGGGAGCACCACTGTTGGAAATACTACGACTCTACAACTCACTCTCCTGCCACTATATATAAATAATGTATAGCAGGAGAGTGTAGCTAATGTGAGAATCAACCAACAATACATATTTAACTTCTTAAACAAAATGGAAAAGCTTTACTTATTAAAAACAATGTTCCTGCTATGCGCCCTCGTAGCGGGAAGTAATGTGTGGGCGGAAGCCAAAAAGACCTTTCAATTCAATTGGAGTGTAATTGGGGCGACAGGCTGGTCATCAGGCTATGCCGAACATTCTTATGAGTACGATGAAGGCACTGTTATATTCCATTCTGCCTGTAAACAGACGTCCACGATAACAGATATTCCTGTTACAAAGGGTCAGCCTGTTGAGTTCATTATGAAGGATGGCTATACTATTAGTGCTGCCACTTTTACTTGCAAGCAATGGAGTAGTAAAGCTCAAACTATTACTTTGCATTATAGTACAAATGGAGGAGAAAGTTATACTTCAACGGGAGTCACCTCATCAAACTTTACTATTACGAAGAGTGATTTACCTGCTGGAACTAATGCTGTTAAAATTACATTTAGTTCAACTAGTAATCAAGTTGGTATTAGTTCTGCCACTCTTACTTATTCTGAGCAAATTGATAATCCTAAGACCGCAACAACGACAACTATAGATGCTTCTGCCATTGGTGACACAAACATTTTCACCAATACAGGAACCAATCAACTTAGTGCCTCTATCATGGCTGATGGAATTGCAGTTGCTGGTGCTACTGTCGCATGGACATCAAGTGATACAGGCGTAGCCACTATTGACAACAATGGCGCTGTCACCCTCGTTGCAGCTGGCACCACGACCATTACTGCCACTTATGCAGGTGATAACACTTATGCCAGTTCTTCAGATACTTACGAACTGACTGTTACTAACGATGATCCCGATGCAATTACCCTTTGGAGCGAAGACTTTAGTTCTTACTATGCAGATGACATCCCCACTGGAGGGACTTATGCGTATGCTTGTACTGATGGTGGTAGTACCACAAAAGTTTACGCTGAAACCTTAGCTGGTGGCGCAGCCCCCGAACTTTTAGTTGCAAAGAGCAATGGCACCTTTACCGCCGTAGTTCCCCTGAGCAATGTTTCAGGCAATCTTACTCTGACATATAAGCAAAATAAGCAAGCACTATCGGTTTCAACGACAACAGAAGGTATAACAGGAGGTGGCTCTAACAATACAGCCGGTGAGCAGACTGTCACCTTTACTGGTGTTACCACCTCGATGACATCTATCACAATCGTATTTAAAGCTACTTCTTCAAGCAATGTCCGTCTTGACGACATTGTGCTAAAGGGAAAAGTTGCTACTCCTTCCACCGCCACCATCACCCTCAATGCTGCCTGTACGGACGGCGACATGGTCTATGGTACTTACAGCAACAGCAGCGCCTTTGTGGTGTCTGACGAAATAGTGGTCTCGGAAATTAGCATTGTGGATGGTAAGCTCTTCGTAGAGTCATACGAGACGGGGGCTGTCGTCCCCGCTAATACCGGCGTGATGGTTTCTGCTTTGGCAGGTGGCGACTACACCGTGAACCTCAGCTCTGAGACGGGTACTTCAGTGCTTGGTGAGGACAATATGCTCCGTCCTACGGGCGAGGGTATCAGTGCCGAGCAGATGGCTGCCAAGGATGCCAACTGCCAGTACTACCGCCTGACGATGCAGAATGGTGAGACAATAGGCTTCTGGTGGGGTGCTGAGGATGGTGCCGCCTTCGTTGTCGGTGCCAACAAGGCATACCTCGCCGTGCCCGAGACGGAGGGCGCCCGTATGAGCTTCTGGATGGGCAATGAGAGCTCTGGCATTGCCGACGCCGTGCTTGCGGCGAAGGGCAGCGACCGCGTGGTCTACGACCTGCAGGGCCGCCGCGTGAAGAATGTCGCCAAGGGCCTGTACATCGTCGATGGCAAGAAGGTGCTGGTGAAGTAGGCAGAGCCTCGGCATTAACGTGATTATCAACAAGAGTTTCAAAAGACATAAAAACAAAGCAAACGATTATGAAAAAGACATATATGAAACCCGCCACCGTAGCAATGAATATTACTGTCCATTCCATCCTCCAGGCCTCTCAGGGCGGTGTGGCTACCGGCTCGGGCCTGGGCAGGGGCTACGACGCTGAGGCTCCGACTTACTCCCGCCGCGCTGACTCCTGGGAGGAAGAGGAATAAACCCACCCCTCAAGGCACGATTATAAGCCGTTGAAAAGTTGCCTTTGCCCGTACTTTAAACGGGGAAAGAGCCAGGGCAATCTTGAAACGCTGTCAGTGTTTGTACAAACGCTGACAGTGTTTATACAAACGCCGACGTGGTTTATAAAAACCACGTCGGCGTTTCTAGTTTCTGTAAATCACTGTTCCCCCCGCCCCACGGTTCCAAGAGAGAAGTGAGGCTGTCACTCACCCAGCCAGTGCAAGGGGAGGGGTGCAGCCACTTTGGACAAAACTTGCAGCCAGAGAAGCGAATCAGCGCTATAGGCGCACCCCTCCCCCATTCCCTCCCCTTGCAGGGGCGGGGTGAGCGGCGGACCGGCTACAGGTTGTTGACGATGGCCTGTATCTTGGCCTTTGTCTCGTCGGTTTTCTGCTCGTCGATCTTGGCGGTCACTATGCCGCTGTCCTCAACGTGCCAGTAGTTGCAGATGTCGTGGTACTCTGCCGTTGCTCCGGTGTATACGCCGGGCGAGTACGACGACATGAGCAGGGCCATCTTCTTCACCTTTGCGGGGGCGTTGACGCAGTACATGCGCTGTATGGGAGCCTGTATCTGGGCGTTGAGCGTGAAGTAGTAGATGGGAGCAGCGAGCACGAGCACCTCGGCCTCGGCCATCAGGGGGTAGAGTTCCTGCATGTCGTCCTTCTGTATGCAGGCGCCGTTGCCCTTGTTGTGACAGTACTCGCAGGCCAGACAGCCCGCAATCTTCTTGCGCGAGACGTTGACCAGCGTCACCTTGTGACCAGCTGCCTCGGCGGCGTTCTTGTACTCTTCCGCCATCCAGGCGGTGTTACCGTTGGCTCTCGGAGAAGCCTGTAAAATCAGAATGTTCATAAAAACTATAATTGTTTGGGAATCTGTTAAAAGGGGTTCAAAAGCAAATGCAAAAGTAACAATAACAGGTGGAATATGCAT
Organism: uncultured Prevotellaceae bacterium; assembly: GCA_946644025.1. Next base: position 5,175 of record CAMPCG010000035.1, read on the forward strand.
ATTTTTGTATCGTTTATTAGGAAAGTTTAATCCTACTTTGCTTTGCCGTTTATGGGAAAATGAGTAATTTTGCACGGTAATTAACATCTGTATCCATCACTACTAACAATGAAGAACAACAGACACCGCTTACTGACAGCCCTCATGGCCACCCTGTCAATGGCCACCGCCGGGGCGCAAGAGTACTATGACATCACCTCCGGCTACATTCAGAATGCCGACTTTTCGGCCAATGTGGACTTTGGCACCGACGCCGCCGCCGGTAACGTGAAGGCGAACACCATGCTCACGCCTAACGGCTGGAGCCTGACGAGCGACTCCAAGAGTGTGCTGGCCGTCAACGCCACGTTCCAGTATGGCTCTAAGGCCACCGTCTCGGGCAAGAGTGTGCCGGTCACCGGCCCCGACGGCACGTCCGCCGGGTCGTGCCTCGTGGTCAGTGCCGCCTTCGGCAACCGCGTCACGTTCTACCAGGGCGCCATCATGCCCGCCGGCAACTACAAGCTGCTCGTCACCTACTACAACTGCAACGACGAGGCCGAGACCGTGAAGGAGAACACGAGCGGATGGTTTGCCAGCATGACCGACCAGACGATGTCGCAGACCGTGACCTTAGGCACCGGCGAGTGGCGCACTGACACCATCGGCTTCACCCTGAGCGACGCCACCAGCGGTCAGCTGCAGGTGGGCATCAGGTGCACGGGCGCCGTGCTGAAGAACGCCATCGTCGCCATCGACAACGTGCGGCTGCTGCGCGACACGCCCTACGGCCCGCAGGACGACCTCACCCCCACCCCCGAGGTGGAAGGCGACCCGCGCTTTGCACGTGGTGCCACCATGGCCTTCGGACGCATCAAGAGCGTCAAGGGCGACAACATCGTAGAGCAGGGATTCTGCTGGAGCGAGACGCCCGAGCCCACCGTCAACGACAACGTCACGACGGACTATCTGACGAACAGCGGAAAGATATACTGGATGCAGGGCCTGAAGCCCGCCACATTATATTATATGCGCGCGTGGGCGAAGAACAGCTACGGCAAGGTGGGCTATGGCGAGACCATCAAGTTCAGCACCGTGCCCAAGGGTAACATCACCTACTCCTACAACAACGGAGGCGACGAGGCCGCCAACAAGCGCGTGAACGCTGCCGCACAGGAGGCCTGCGACATCTTCAACAACCTCTCGGAGATGGTGAAGCACTTCAACATAGGCTACAGCGCCGGCACTCCCACCGCCGACTGCTACTATGCCGACGAGCCGTGGATGAACATGGGTGCCAACTCGTCGTACCAGCGCACGGGAACCATCATGCACGAGATGCAGCACGGGCTGGGACTCGTGCCCTACTCTACACAGTGGAACAAGAACATCCTGCGCGAGCGTCTCGACGGCGACGGCCGCGGCTCGGGCCACTGGCTGGGCGACCGTGTGTCGGCGTTCCTCGACTTCTGGGACAACACCACGGGCTCACAGCTTAACGGCGACTTCCAGCACATGTGGCCCTACGGCATCAACGGCGCCAGCGAGGACAACGGCAGCCGCGAACTGTACTTCGCCAACGCCATGATAGGCCAGGCACTGGGCGAGGACGGACTGGAGCACCGCTACAGCCGCTTTGCCGAGCCTTGCTACATCTTCACCCAAGACGACGCGACGAAGTACTACCTGAAGTGTGAGGACGAGGCCCGCGGACTCTACACCAGCTACCTCGTGCCCACCCGTACGGGGTCGCTGAGGTGGACCGCCATGTCGGCCGCCGAGGCACAGCAGAACGACTCTGCCGCATGGTACATCACGTTCACCCCCTCGAACCAGTACTACCAGCTGCGCAACGCCGCCACCGGCCAGTACCTGACCTACAGCTCGGGCTTCAAGACCGCGACGCGCACCTCGACGACCAGCGCCGACAACTTCCACTTCATGCGCGGCCGCGTAGACGTGACGGCAGGACCTGAAGGGGCCAAGCGCGGCTACTGGCTCGTCCACCCCACCGACAACTGGACACCGTCGTGCCTGCAGGCCAACGCCAACGGGATGACGGGCTCGGCAACCTTCGACATCAAGAACAGCGCCACAACCCAGCGCTGGCTCATACTCACCGCCGAACAGACCACACAGATGGAGCAGACGGCCATCGCAGCCATAAAGAATGAAGTGAAAGACCTCCTGGCCAACATACGCCAGCTGGCCCTCGTACCCCACCAGGAGCTGAAGCCCGGCACCGACGATGCCTATACCGCCGCCCTCAACGACATTGCACAGCGGGCTGAGAGTGTCAACACCCTCGACGGCGTGACTGTCCTTCAGGACGAGGCCGACCAGGCGGCCTTCGAATTCCTCTGCAACGTCAGCGCAACAGACAAGACGCAGCCCTTCGACCTGACCTACAGGGTGAAGAGCCCCGGCATGGACAGCACTGACGGATGGACAGGCACCGCACCGACACTGAACCACTCGTGCGCCGAGTTCTTCGAGAAGGTGTTCAACTTCTACCAGAACATCGACAACCTGCCCGGCGGCGACTATCAGGTGCTCGTGCAGGGCTTTCAGCGTCCCGGTGCCTCAGCCACGGCCTACAATGACTATGCTGCCGGCAACGACAAGGTGACGGCCTCGCTCTACGCCCTCAACGTGAACAACGCCGCCAAGCTGGCCCACATTGCCTCCGACGCCCAGAAGACGAAGTTGGGCAAGGGCACCGAGACCGCCGTGGGCAGCACATTCTATATCCCGAACAACATGCTGGCTGCTGCCGCTTACTTTGACAAGGGACTCTACGAGAACAGCGTCGACGCCACCGTGGAGAACGACGGCGCCACGATGCGCATAGGCATACGCGCCACCTCGCAGCCCGACAGCTACTGGACCATCTTCGACAACTTCCGCCTCCACTTCTTCGGAAAACCCGTCACGGCCATCAAGGGCGACGTGAACGGCGACGGAACGGTAGACGTAGCCGACATCTCGGCCATCATCGACGTCATGGCCAACGCCACCATTCCCGGTGCGTCAGCGACGGGTCCCGCCGACGTCAACGGCGACGGCAGCGTAGACGTGGCCGACATATCGGCCGTCATCGACATCATGGCTGGAAAGTAAATGGAGAACGTCGTCAGGGATTTCATCTCCCGTCACCGTCTGCTCCAGCCTGACGGCCTCCACCTCGTAGCCCTCAGCGGCGGCGCCGACAGCGTGTGCCTCCTGCTGATGCTTCAGCGGCTGGGCTACCGGGTGGAGGCCATGCACTGCAACTTCCATCTTCGTGGCGACGAGAGCGACCGCGACGAGGCTTTCGTCGCCCGCCTTTGCAGCGAAAGGGGCGTGCCGCTCCACCTGGCTCACTTCGACACCCGTACATACGCCGCCCTCCACCGTATGAGCATAGAGATGGCCGCCCGCGACCTGCGCTATGCATGGTTCGGCCAGCTGCACCGCGACCTCGGGGCAGAGACTATCTGCGTAGCCCATCACAGCGACGACAACGTGGAGACGGTATTGATGAACTTCCTGCGCGGTACGGGGCTGCGCGGACTGACAGGCATACAGCCGCGACGCGACTACATCGTACGACCGCTGCTCTGCCTCTCCCGTGCAGACATTGAAGTGTGGCTGAACCGGCAGGGACAGACGTTCGTCAACGACTCCACCAACGCAACGGCCGACGTGGTGCGCAACAAGCTGCGGCTCGACATCATTCCCCGACTGAAGGAGGTGTTCCCCCAGGCCACAGCCAATATTCTCACCACCGCGCACTTTGCCGGCGAGGCTCTCAGCGTCTACGACAGCACCGTCAGGCAGCGCCTCGACAGCCTCCTCACCTCACTCCCCTCTCCTACCGGGGAAGACGTGTGGGGACTCTCCGTCAGCAAACTCCTCGAGGAGCCCTCTCCCGAGAGCCTTCTCTTCGAGTGGCTGGGCCCGAAAGGCTTCTCCTCGCGCACCGTCGTGCAGATAAGCCAGGCACTCAGCTGCTTGAGCTCTGGCCGCGAATGGTCATCAGCCACGCATACGCTCGTCAGCCACTCCGGCCGTCTGCTCCTCTATGCCACCGAGGAGCGACGCGGCTCCTTGAACATACCCGAGCCAGGAACCTACGTCTACGATGACCACACGAAACTTCGCGTCAGCATCGTCGAAGGCCGCCACATAGAGCACGGCAACGCCCTCGTCTGCTGTGCCGACGCCGCAACGGTAGCTTTCCCCCTGGAGCTTCGCTTCGTGCGCCGGGGCGACCGTTTCCACCCCCTGGGCATGAGGGGAAGTAAGCTGGTGAGCGACTTCCTCACTGACCTGCACCGCTCTGTCATAGACAAGCGCCGACAGCTCGTCCTCTGCGATGCCCAGGGCAACATCGTCTGGCTTGCAGGCCTCCGCATGGACGACCGCTACAAGGTGACGGAAAACACCGCCAAGACCCTAACCATCAGCCTGGCCATGGAGCCAACGCCCTCGGTCTCTTTGGAGGGGCAAGAAAAAAAAGGTGAAAAGTTTTGCCATTTCACGAAATAGCTGTAACTTTGCAGCCTCTATTTAAAAGGAAAAAGATTGATATGGGTAAAATCATTGCATTAGCCAATCAGAAGGGTGGCGTGGGTAAGACCACGACCACCATCAACCTGGCCGCCTCGCTGGCAACGCTCGAAAAGACGGTGCTCGTGGTCGATGCCGACCCCCAGGCCAACGCCTCCAGCGGTCTCGGAGTAGACATCAAAGAGGTAGAGTGCTCGCTCTACGAGTGCATCATCAACCATGCCGACGTGAGGGAGGCCATCTACACCACCGACATTGAGGGACTCGACATCATCCCCAGCCACATAGACCTCGTCGGAGCCGAAATTGAAATGCTCAACCTCGACAACCGCGAGCGCGTCATCAAGAATCTGCTCGACCCCATACGCGCCGAATACGACTATATACTCATCGACTGTTCGCCGTCGCTCGGCCTCATCACCGTCAACTCGCTGACGGCTGCCGACTCGGTCATCATACCCGTGCAATGCGAATATTTCGCCCTCGAGGGAATATCCAAGTTGCTCAACACTATTAAGATTATCAAGTCAAAGCTGAACCCCAGACTCGAGATTGAGGGATTCCTGCTCACGATGTACGACTCGCGCCTCCGCCTGGCCAATCAGATTTACGACGAGGTGAAGCGCCACTTCCAGGAACTGGTGTTCAAGACCGTCATACAGCGCAACGTGAAGCTCTCAGAGAGTCCGAGCCACGGTCTCCCCGTCATCCTGTACGATGCAGAGTCTACAGGAAGCAAGAACCACCTCGCGCTGGCCAAGGAGATTATTTCCAAAGGGAATTAAGGAGGAAGGGTGAGAGGTGAGACTTGCAGCAGAACATTCCTCTCACCACCCACCTCTCACCACCCACCCCCATAACCCCCACAACTCCTTTAACTCCACTTAAAAGAATGGCAGTAAGAAAGAAATATGACAAGAGCGTCTTGGGGCGCGGCCTCGACGACATAGGCAATGGCCGTGGACTGGACGCGCTGATAGACACCAGCGAAGTAAAGACGCAGGGGTCGTCGAATCTCAGCGAGATTCCTATCAGCCAGATAGAGCCCAACCCGGACCAGCCGCGCCGTGAGTTTGACCCCACGGCTATGGAGGAGCTGGCAGGAAGCATCAGGACCATGGGTATCATTGCCCCCATCACCCTGAGGCAGGTGAGCCCCGACCACTACCAGATCATCGCCGGAGAACGCCGTTGGAGGGCCTCGCAGATGGCCGGTCTTACCACTATACCGGCATACATCAGAACCGCCGACGACGAAAGCGTCATGGAGCTGGCACTCGTGGAGAACATCCAGCGCGAAGACCTCAACGCCATAGAGATAGCACTGGCATACGAGCACCTGGCCGAGCAGAGCGGCATGACGCAGGAGAAAATATCTGAGCGAGTGGGAAAGAGCCGCACCGCCGTGACCAACTACATGAGGCTGCTCAAGCTTCCGGCTCAGATACAGATGGCGCTGAAGAACCGCGAGATTGACATGGGACACGCTCGCGCACTGCTCTCACTGGACTCGCCCTCCATGCAGCTCAAGCTATTCCGCGACGTGCAGAAGAACCAGTACTCCGTGCGCAAGGTGGAGGAGATGGTACAGATGCTCAAGAGCGGCGAGGACGTGCAGACGGCAAAGAAGAAAATAGTGGCCCAGACGCAAGTACCCGACGAGGTGAGTCTGCTCAAGGAAAAACTCTCCGAAAAGCTGCAAACCAAGGTGCAGGTAACTTACGGCAACGGCGGAAAGGGAAAAATCAGCATTCCCTTCGGCAGCGATGAAGAACTGAAACGCATATTAAACATTATTCACTAATTAATATTTAAACCTTAAAGATTAATATTATGGCATTTCTGACAAACGACAAACTGGTCATCGTCGGCGCAGCCGGCATGATTGGAAGTAACATGGCTCAGTGCGCCCTGATGATGGGCCTGACAAGCAACCTGTGTCTCTACGACGTGTTCTCACCCGAGGGTGTCGCCGAAGAGATGCGCCAGAGCGGCTTCGACGAGGCCACTATCACCGCCACTACCGACGCCGAGGAGGCTTTCCGTGGCGCTAAGTATATCATTTCCAGCGGTGGCGCTCCCCGTAAGGAGGGCATGACACGCGAAGACCTGCTGGCCGGCAACTGCAAGATTGCCGAGGAGCTGGGACTCAACATCAAGAAGTACTGCCCCGACGTGAAGCATGTGGTCATCATCTTCAACCCCGCCGACCTCACTGGTCTCGTCACGCTGCTCTACTCTGGTCTGAAGCCTGGTCAGGTGACTACCCTCGCCGGACTGGACACCACCCGTCTGCAGAGTGCTCTGGCCAAGAAGTTCGGTGTGCTTCAGAGCGAGATTGAGGGCTGCGCCACCTACGGCGGACATGGCGAGCAGATGGCCGTCTTCGGCAGCCACGTCACTGTCAAGGGCCGCAAACTGACCGACATCATCGGCACGCCCGAGTTCACCGCCGAGGAGTGGGAACAGATGAAGACCGACGTCACCAAGGGTGGTGCCGCCATCATCAAGCTGCGCGGCCGCAGCTCGTTCCAGAGCCCCTCGTATCTCAGCGTCGAGATGATTCGTGCCGCCATGGGTGGTGAGCCCTTCCGCTTCCCCGTCGGCACATACGTCAAGACCGATAAGTACGACCACATCATGATGGCCATGAAGACCACCATGACTGCTGAGGGTGCCAAGTACGAGATTCCCCAGGGAACGGCCGAGGAGAACGCCAAGCTCGACGCTTCGTATGCTCACCTCTGCAAGATGCGCGACGAGCTGGTCACGCTGAACATCGTCCCGCCCATCAGCGAGTGGAGCAAGATTAATCCCAACCTGTAACAATCCACTACGACGTAGATTCACAAACAACTGCGGCACCGTCTCTATCCAGACGGTGCCGCAGTCTTTTATGGGCTTTCAATTATTCATAGACTTTCAATTATCAAGGAACTGCTCCAGCTGTTCCATCTCCTCACGGAATTCTTGTGGCTTGAATCCATGACCGGCACCGGCAATGACGTGCAGCCGAGTGCCGGGGGCATAGAGTTGCTGGGCACGGCGTGAATCGTCGAGGGAGACCACACGGTCCTGGTCGCCCTGCACGATGAGCACCGGACCGCGATATTGGCCGATGACATCGAGCGGCTTCATGTCGTGAATTTCCTCGAAGAAGCGGCGCCCCATCTTCACGCCCCACAGTTCGGTAACATCCTTAATATCCTCCTTGCGAGGATAGCGCTGACGCCAGTTATCGGGGATGCACAAGGCAGGAAACACGAGCACAAGGCGGGCCACTTCGTCTTTCAGGTCGGCGGCTGTGAGGGCCGAGACCAGTCCGCCCTGACTCTCGCCGATGAGCACCACGGGGCGCCCCTCGCTACGAAAGTGACCGACGACGGCTTTCAGGTCGCTCACCTCGTCGAGGATGCTCATGTTCATCGTATTGGCATCAGACTTGCTGCGCACCGACCCGCAGGGGAAGTCGAGTGTGTAGCAGGCATAGCCCCGCCGGGCAAGCGTCTCGAAATAGTTGCGTCCATACTCATGGGTTCCGTTGAAGCCATGGGCAATGATGGCCACGGGAGCTTTCTTCTTAGCCCCCTGGGGCGTGAACAGCTCACCATAGATGCGGCGGGTGCCGTTGTTTATCCATAGCGAGTCGGTAGTGCCCTTACGGGTTGAGGCCGAGCCTTCCCCAATGCGGATGGCAGCCTTGAAGTTCTTGTGCATGATGGTGAATCCCGGATAGTCGTTCATGTCGCCGTCGATGAACACCCGCTGCGGTTCCGTCTTGTCCTTCAACTGCCAGTCAAGCCATGCCCTCACCATCCGGCTATTGTCGCCACCGGCGGGCTGCTCGTAGGTGCCGCCGTGTCCGCTGGCGGTGTTGTCGGCCAGCCATACAGGCACATGCTTGATAGCCCTGTAGTCCATCTGGGCGTTCTGCCAGGCCACGTCGGTGGTGCCACCCACGAGGTAGAGTATGGGACCGTGAAGCTGTTTCAGCGATTTGGCGCTGGCATCGGCCATGGTCATCCGACCCATGCCGGCGTTCAATATGATGTAGGTCTTCAGCCGCTGGTCGGCAGCGTTGGCCAGCACCTGAGCGCCGCCGCAGGAGTGGCCGGCAGCAGCAATGCGCCAGTCGTCGATATAATTATAATAAGGTGAAGCAGGCGATGCCGACTGCTGGCTCACCCAGTCGAGTGCCTTCTTGACCATGGTCGACGGTGTGTGCTGGTCGTTCTCATGCCGGGCCATCATCTGCAACTCACCGATGGCCACGACGACATAGCCGTAGGAGGCAATGTCTGCGAGCATATTCTCGTAGCCTATGCTGGTGTCCATGCATCCTCCGTTGGCAAAGATGAGCACCGGTAGTTTCCGTTTCTCGTGCCTCAAGGCATTGCCCATGTTGGCAGGCCGGTAAACCACGAAATCCTGAAGCGACCGCTCGCGCAGCGCCACGGCCTTGTAGGGTCCCGAGCCGCCAAAGTCGGGCAACTTCAGCTGCTCGAAGCTGACGGTGGCGTCGTCGTGCTTCAGGTGGCGTGCAAAGAAAGCGTCCATGGCCGGGCGCGTGAACTCCAGCTGCTGGTCGAAGGCCACGCCGTGCTGACCATGCACCTTCACGTAGTCCACGGGAGCGCCGGCCTGTTGCATCT